>JAICQA010000216.1 GCA_025929595.1 Xanthobacteraceae bacterium | reverse complement strand
TACAACGTGCCGGCCGAGCAGCATCAGTTTTACGATCGCGGCAACACGGACTTCAATTCGTAACGCGATCACAACGACGGCGTTGAGACAACGGCGGGCGTCGCGCTGGCGGCGTCCGCCGTCGCATTTCGAGCTGCCGTGCGCCCTACGAAATCGCCCGCGCAACGCCTCAGGTCGATACCCGATAGGGAAGACCGCAGCCAAATGGTCAGATCGTCTCCCATTCCATGGAGGTGACAATGTCTACTCTTACTACAAAATTCGCCGCTGGCTTCATTATTGCTTCGGCGGTGGCCATTCTTGCTCCGGCTGGTACGGCCACGGCGCAGGACTCCGAAGCCATTCGCGCGAAATGCATCGGCCTCGCCGGCAACAACGCCATGACCGCGAACGCGGAAGACAACAGGTCTCGCTATCGCACCGAGGTCTACATCAACTGCATGCGGCAGCACGGACTCAATCCGTAAAACATGCCACTCCCGCCATGGCCCGGCACGAACGACGAACCGAGCCATGGCGGTGCTACTGATCGCGCGCCGGACCGATCGTGAGATCGGCGATCACCGGCAAATGATCCGACAGCGCGCGAGCGCGCGGATCGGCAAAACTCGACATCAGCGCGCGGGCCGGCCGGCAATAAATGCGGTCGAGGCGCAGGAGCGGAAACATCGAGGGGAAGGTGCGCTGTCTCGTACGGCCCGGCAGCACGCGCGCCAGGACATTGCGGACCGAACCGGCCCAGATCCAGTCGTTGAAATCCCCGAGCAGCGCCGTCACCCCGTCCGATTTTCGGACAAGGCCGAGCAGCGATTGAAGCTGCAAATTTCGTTCGCGCAGGCTCAGGCCGAGATGGGTCGCGATCACGCGCAGCCGGCCGTGCGGCGTTTCGATCGCCGCCTCGATCGCACGGCGCGGCTCACGCTCCAGAAACGAAATGTCGTGGATTTCGGCATCCTGCATCGGCCAGCGGCTGACCAGCATCTGGCCGTACTCGCCGTCCGCGGTGACGATTGTCTTGGCGCCGACGCCATGCCTGCCCAGCTCGCGCTGAATCATCTCGAAGGGGTCGCCTCCTCCGCGGCGCGAGTCGATCTCCTGCAACGCCAACAGATCCGGGTCGTGACCTCTGATCAGTTCGACCACTCGGGCAAGATCGAAGCGCGGATTGCGGCCGAGGGCCCCGTGAACATTCCAGGTCATCAGCCGAACGGTGGGCCAGTCGGAACTCATCAAGCCGGCTTCCTCCAAAATTTCGAAACCAGCATCTGCGCGCCGACGGCTACGCCGACCCAAACGATCAACGCCGCAACCAGCAGAAGGATATTTGCGACGGTGGGATTGGCGAAGACGTCGGTCGCCTGATGGCCGAGAAACGACATAATGACCACGCCCGGCGCCAGACCGAGCACGGTACCGATGAAATAGTCCGACAACTTGATCTCGCTTGCGCCGGCCGCGAGATTGACGACGGTGAAAGGCGCCACGGGCACGAGACGAATGGCGACCACCGAAACAATGCCATGACGTGCGATGCGTTCGCGAATGCGATTCAGACGCTTGCCGAGCAGTTCGCGCATGAAATTCGTGCCCAGCCATCGGCCGATGGTATACGTGAGAAGCGCGCTCGCGAGCGTGCCCAGCGTCGCATAAAGAAGGCCAAGCCATGGGCCGAAGGCTGCGGCTGCGCCGGCGATCAGGATGTTGATCGGGAACATCACCGCGCCTGCGATCAGGAAAGCAGCAACGACAATCGCGGGCGCCCACAGGCTCGATTCGAGCGTGGCAAGTTGCGCGCGGATCAACTGCGGATCGGTCAGTGCCGACAGCGGCGACAGATACCAGAGCAAGGCCAACGCGACGAACACCGCGGCCAGAACGCCGGCCGTCATCAGCGTGAGCTGAAAACGACGATGATCGCGCACCCCGAACATCTCCAGAATGGACTGATAGCTGATCGGCCGCTCGGGATCGGCAAGTGCGCCGAGATAAATCTCGTACTCGCCCGGCTCTGCCGTCCCGTCATCGATGGGCTGCAATCCCGCGCCGCCGCCCTTGCATTGCTCGATTGCTGAGATCAGCGAGCCTGTTTCTTCTACCGCCGCAGTGAATTCTTCGACCGGGCATTTGCAATGTTCGGCGATCAGCCGGTCGCGGACCGCGGCAATTTGCTTCCGAACCTTCGGGCTATCCGCCTCAATGACGAGGTCGCACTCGGTGTCGGTGCCCATGGAGCGGTTGTTCAGATTGGCGGAACCGATACGCAGAAGCCGGTCGTCAACCACCGTCACTTTTGAATGAATTAGGGGATAAACGCAGCCGTCGCCGTCGGGAATGACCGGGCACAACATTCGTATCTGCTCGTTCACGCCGGCGTCGCAAAACGCCTGCGCGAAGCGGATGCGCCCGTAACGCATCGTGTGCACTTCGATCCAGGACTCCGTGCCGTGCGGGCCTACAAAGATCGCTTCGAGCCTGGGGTTGCGCTTCAGGGCGGCGCAAAGGCATTCCGCGATTTTGGCCGAGGTCAGAAACTGGTTCTCGACATAGATGAACCGCTCGGCCGAAGCGATCGAGTCAATGAAAAGCTGCTCGACTTCCCGCCTCTCCTTCTGATCGCCAAAGACTGGACGTGTGCGTGCGATACCAACGTCAACATTCTCGAAAGCGGGCTCCACCGAAAGCGGCCACGGATCGACCTCGATCCGTGTTTCCGGCGCGGCGACCTCCTCCCCCGTGACGATCTGCCAGCGGTTGCGCGCGATCCTGCCGACCGCAGCAGCGGCCTCACCGTCGACGACGACCTGCACATCGTGAAAAGGCGGATAGGATTCGCCGGCCGGATCGGCTCGAAGCACATTTCGCAGCGCGTGATCGGGCGTGTCCCAACGCCGAATGGTGAGATCGAGCCCGCCGGAGAATGCGACACGGTCGTCGACGACAACGAGCTTCTGATGCTGCGAGGCGCCAGTCGGCACGGCGCGGTCGAGACTGAAATGAAGCCGCTCCGGTGTCGCCCAGTCGAGCCGCCATTGCGGCAACCATTCGCGCTCGCCCGCGTAGAGGACCGCGAAATCCCAGAGCAGCAGATAGACATGAAGCTGCGGCCGCTCATCAATGATGGCCGAAAGAAGTGGGGCAAGCTCCGCCGGATAGCGATCCTCAGGCTCGCCCGATTCGCCGACAAGCCGCATGCGGCTGTGAAAATCCCAGCCCAGCAGGAAGACGGAATGCTGGGCCCGCAGCAGCGATTCTCGAACGGCGCGAAAAAACTCGGCAGCGTCGATCAACGGTGCAACGCGAGACGCGCGCTCGATCTTCCAGACGTTCTTGCCGGGCCGCAAAATTTTCGATGTCGGCTGCATTCACCGGCGTGCTCGGACATTCGGAGAATAGAAAACGCCGAACGCCCGAACCGGTTCCCGAAGGCCGGCGATATCGCACTTGTTGCGAACCTATAGCGGTGATGAAGCCGAGGGAACGGCCTAGATCCAGCGCTTGCGACGCCGATAGGATTTCATGTCACGAAAGCTTTTGCGGCCCTCCGACGACATGCCGAGATAGAATTCCTTCACGTCCTTGTTCTCGGCGAGCGCCTTGGCCGAGCCGTCCATCATGATGCGACCGCTTTCGAGAATGTAGCCGTAGTCGGAATATTTCAGGGCGACGTTGGTGTTCTGCTCGGCGAGCAGGATACTGACCCCTTCCTTCTGGTTCAGTTCGCGCACGATCTCGAAGATTTCCACCACGATCTGCGGCGCCAGCCCCATCGACGGCTCGTCAAGCAGCAGCATGCTAGGTTTGGCCATCATGGCGCGGCCGATCGCCGTCATCTGCTGTTCCCCGCCTGAAGTATACCCAGCCAAGCTGGACCGGCGCTCTTTCAGCCGCGGGAAATAAGCGTAAACGCGCTCAAGGGCGTCATTCAACTCCTTGCCCTTGATGGGTCGCGCGTAGGCGCCGGCGGTCAGATTTTCTTCGACCGTCAGGTGTGCGAAGCAGCGCCGACCTTCCATGACCTGCACCATACCCATGCCGACCATGTCGCCTGGCATCAGATTGTCGGTGCGCTTGCCGCGGAACTCGATCGAGCCCTTGGTGACCGCGCCGCGCTCGGAAGCAAGCAGCGTCGAGACGGATTTGAGCGTCGTACTCTTGCCGGCACCGTTGCCGCCCAGGAGCGCCACGATGCCCCCTTGCGGAACTTCGAGCGACACCCCGCGCAGGACGAGGATCACGGAGTTGTAGACCACCTCGATGTTCTTCACCGCCAAGACCGGCGCTGTCTCCGGACCGGAGCCGGCGGCGGCGGAGCCGACGGCGGGTGCGACGGACAGATTCATGAAAGCCCCCTTAGGCGGTTCCGGACAAATGGGGTGGGAAGCGGCGCTTCCCACCCTTGTCGTTGTTGTCGACTACGATTTCTTCCGCGCGAACGGCTGCCAATCCTTGCAGTCGCGGATCGGCACGTTGTTCTCCTTGGCAAATTTCAATGCCGATTCTTTTTCCAGATTGTCGATGAGGGCCGGATCGCCCGGTCCCATCCAGTCGCGAACGACGTCGTACTTCTTGCCGTTCCACTGCAACATCAGGAACGCCTCGCCGCCTTCATGATCTTCGCAGGTGACCTTGAACGGCGGGATCAAGCCTTCGATGCCGTATTCAGCGCGCTTGGCCTTGGACGTGAAGTCAAGGTGCTCGTAGCCCCAGCGGAATTCCTCGCCGGTGATGGCCTTGCCCACTTTGCCGAACTTCTCCTGCGCGATCTTCATCGCCTCGACCCAGTTCACCGCCGCGGCGACGCCGCGGTTGTAGTACATGGTGCCGACGCGGGTCGTGTCCGACCCAAAGTCGCCCTTGCCGGCGGGGTAGACAGTTTTCAGGATGTCCTGGATTACCGGAATGTCCTTGCCCGGCCGAACGTGGCCCGCGGCATAGGTGCCTTTCGCCGCATCGCCGCCCGCGATCATGTCTTCTTCAGCGCCGCCGAAGGTGACGAAGATGACGCGGTTGGCCGGGAAGCCT
>JAICQA010000295.1 GCA_025929595.1 Xanthobacteraceae bacterium | reverse complement strand
CGCGTCGCTCTGCCCGTGCGCGAAGTCGTAGCTCGGATAGATGTGCCACTTGGTACCCGTGCGTGGGTGGCTCGCGTTCAGAATTCGATAGAGCACAGGGTCGCGCAGATTGATGTTGCCCGACGCCATGTCGATCCTGGCGCGCAGCACGCGCGCGCCGTTCGGGAACTCGCCCGCCCGCATCCGCCGGAACAGGTCGAGATTTTCCGCGGCGCTCCGGTCGCGAAACCGGCTGTTCCTGCCGGGCTCCGTCAGCGTGCCGCGATTGGCGCGCATTTCTTCCTGCGACTGGTCATCCACATAGGCGAGCCCTTGGTCGATCAGATGCTCCGCCCACGCATAAAGCTGCTCGAAATAATCGGACGCAAAATAGAGATGCTTGTCCCAGTCGAAGCCGAGCCAGCGCACGTCGCGTTCGATGGCGTCGATATATTCCTGCTCTTCCTTGGTCGGGTTGGTGTCGTCGAAGCGCAGGTGGCAGCGGCCGCCGAATTCCTGCGCGGCGCCGAAATTCAGGCAGATCGACTTGGCGTGACCGATATGCAGATAGCCGTTCGGCTCCGGCGGAAAGCGGGTGATGACCTGCTTGTGTTGCCCCGATTCAAGATCGGCCGCGATGATGTCGCGAATGAAATCGCGACCGGCGCCGCTGTCGGCCGTCTCGCTCGCCGCCATGATTCGATGATCCCTCTGCACGTCGATTGGAGGCCGCGAGGCCGCCGAGGCTATGTGCCAAATCCGCGCGTCGGGGCCAAGGGCATCGCCGCGCGCCTTCGCGCGGCAAAGAGCCTGTGCTAGAGGGGCGCGCCATGGCCGAACCCGTCATAACCCGCTTTGCCCCGTCGCCCACGGGCTTTCTCCATATCGGGGGAGCGCGCACGGCCCTGTTCAACTGGCTCTATGCGCGCGGCCGCGGCGGCCAGATGCTGCTGCGGATCGAAGACACGGACCGCGAACGCTCCACCCAGGCCGCCATCGACGCGATCCTCGACGGCTTGAAGTGGCTCGGCCTCGATTGGGACGGCGACGTTACTTACCAGCACAAGCGCGCCGACCGGCATCGCGAGGCCGCCGAGCAACTGCTCTCGGCGGGCCGCGCTTACCGCTGCTTCGCGACGCAGGCCGAGCTCGAGGAGATGCGCGAGAAGGCGCGCCGCGAAGGCCGCGCGCGCCTCTATGACGGACGCTGGCGCGACCGCGATCCGGCGGAAGCTCCGCCCGGCGCGAAACCGGTCATCCGTCTCAAATCGCCGCTCGAAGGCGAGACCGTGATCGAAGACAAGGTGCAGGGCCGCGTCGTCTGGCAGAATGCCGACCTCGACGACCTCGTGCTGCTGCGCTCGGACGGCTCGCCGACCTACATGCTCTCCGTCGTCGTCGACGATCACGATTCCAACATTACGCACATCGTCCGCGGCGACGATCATCTGACCAACGCCGCACGCCAGAAGCAGATCTACGACGGCCTCGGCTGGAACACACCGGTCATGGCGCACATTCCGCTCATTCACGGGCCGGACGGCGCCAAGCTCTCCAAGCGCCACGGCGCGCTCGGCGTCGATGCCTATCGCGCCATGGGCTATCTGCCGGCCGCGCTGCGCAACTATCTCGTTCGTCTCGGCTGGAGCCACGGCGACCAGGAAATTTTCTCGACCGAGGAAATGATGCGCCTGTTCGATCTCCCCCATGTCGGGCGCTCGCCGTCACGCTTCGATTTCGCCAAGCTGGAAAACCTGAACGGCCACTACATCCGCAACAGTTCGGATGAAGAGCTGGCGACCGCCCTCGCAGACTTTGCCCCCGCTTTGCCGGACGGCGCGGCGTTGCAGACTCGCATCGCCACCCGCCGCGCCCAGCTTGTCGCGGCCATGCCCGGCCTGAAGGAGCGCGCGAAGACGCTGGTCGAGCTCGCCGAAGGCGCCCGCTTCATTCTCGTTGACCGGCCGCTTGAGCTCGACGACAGGGCGCGTGCGCTGCTGAGCGGCGACGCGCTGGCCGTTCTGCGCTCGTCGCTGACGGCGCTCGAAGCGACCGAGTGGAAGGCCGAAGCGCTCGACGCGAGCGCCCGCGCGCTCGCCGAGCAGCTCGGCGTGAAATTGTCCGCCATCGCTCAGCCCCTGCGCGCCGCCCTCACCGGACGCGCGACATCGCCGGGCATTTTCGAGGTCATGCAGGTGCTCGGCCGCGACGAAAGTCTCGCCCGAATCCGCGACCAGACCGGCGCCTAAACCTTCGTCGGATAGGTGGTAACGCCCCAATCCCGTGCTTGCCCGCGCACGCCCAAAGGACTACCTAAAGGCCGGCGCGGGCACCGCACAAAGCCTTGCGCCGCCGCTTGTCTTGCCGCTTCCGACCAATTTCAGACTGCAAGGAGCCCCCGGATGGACGCCAAGAACCCTAAGGCCAAATCCGCGACCCTCTCCGCCGGGAGCGAGAAGTGGGACCTCGCGGTTCGCGACGGCAGCATCGGGCCTTCGGTCGTCGATATCTCGAAGCTCTATGCCGACACCGGCATGTTCACCTACGATCCCGGCTTCACCTCGACCGCGAGCTGCGAAAGCAAGATCACCTATATCGACGGCGACGAAGGCATTCTCCTTTACCGCGGCTACCCGATCGAGCAGCTCGCCGACAACGGCGACTTCCTCGAGACCTGTTACCTGCTGCTGTACGGCGAACTGCCGACGACCTCGCAGAAGGCCGACTTCAACCATCGCGTGACCCGTCACACGATGGTGCATGAGCAGATGACGCGCTTCTTTCAGGGCTTCCGCCGCGATGCCCACCCGATGGCCGTCCTTGTCGGCTCGGTCGGCGCGCTCTCCGCCTTCTATCACGACTCGACCGACATCTCCGATCCGCATCAGCGGCTGATCGCGTCGATCCGCATGATCGCCAAGATGCCGACGCTCGCCGCGATGGCCTACAAATATTCCATCGGCCAGCCCTTCGTGTATCCGAAGAACGATCTCGATTACGCGGCGAACTTCCTGCACATGTGCTTCGCGGTGCCGACCGAGGACTACAAGGTCAACCCGGTGCTCGCCCGCGCCATGGACCGCATCTTCATCCTGCACGCCGACCACGAGCAGAACGCATCGACCTCGACCGTGCGCCTGGCCGGCTCGTCAGGTGCCAATCCCTTCGCCTGCATCGCCGCCGGCATCGCCTGCCTCTGGGGCCCGGCCCATGGCGGCGCCAACGAAGCCGCGCTCAAGATGCTGGCCGAGATCGGCACGCCCGACCGCATTCCGGAATTCGTCAAGCGCGCCAAGGACAAGAACGATCCGTTCCGCCTCATGGGCTTCGGCCATCGCGTCTACAAGAACTACGATCCGCGCGCCAAGATCATGCAGAAGACCACGCACGAGGTCCTGTCGGAACTCGGCATCAAGGACGATCCGCTGCTCGAGGTCGCCATGGAGCTCGAGCGCATCGCGCTGCACGACGAATACTTCATCGAGAAGAAGCTCTATCCCAACGTAGACTTCTATTCGGGCATCATCCTCGAGGCGCTCGGCTTCCCGACCACCATGTTCACGTTGCTGTTCGCGGTGGCCCGGACCGTCGGCTGGATCGCCCAGTGGAAAGAGATGATCGAGGATCCGCAGCAGAAGATCGGCCGTCCACGCCAGCTTTATACCGGCGCGGGCCAGCGCG
>JAICQA010000428.1 GCA_025929595.1 Xanthobacteraceae bacterium | reverse complement strand
TTGACCAAGGCCGCCGAGACGGGCGAAGGGAATCTGCTGGCGCTTGCGGTCGACGCCGCGCGCGCAAAAGCCACCGTCGGTGAAATCTCCTCGGCCCTGGAAAAAACCTGGGGCCGCCATCGTGCCGAGACGCGGACGCTCACCGGCGTCTATTTGAGGGAGGCGGGAGCCATGAACGACGCAGTCGCCCGCGTGCAGCGTCTGGTCGAGGTCTTCGAAGAAGAAGAAGGCCGCCGCCCGCGCCTCCTTGTCGCGAAGGTCGGGCAGGACGGCCACGACCGCGGCCAGAAGGTGATCGCGTCGGCCTTCGCCGATCTCGGCTGGGACGTGGACGTCGGCCCCCTCTTCTCGACTCCCGCGGAAGCCGCACGCCAGGCGGTGGAAAACGACGTGCATGTGGTGGGCATTTCCTCGCTCGCGGCCGGTCACCTGACGCTCGTGCCGGAACTCAAGCAGGCGCTCGACAAGGAAGGCCGCAGCGACATCATGATCGTCGTGGGCGGCGTCGTGCCGCCGCAGGACTATGACGCGCTGAAGTCCGCGGGCGCCGAGGCGATCTTCCCGCCCGGCACCGTGATCGCGGACGCCGCCGAGGACCTTTTGAAGAAGCTCGCCGCGCGCCTGGGGCACCGCCGCGAGGCGGCGGAGTAGGCTGACGCCGCGTTCATGAATCCGACTTCCGGCATCGCCGCCGCCGACCGCTACATCGCAGACGGCTATCTCCAAGTGAAAGGCATGTCGTCGCGTTTTGCGGCGGCCATCGCCTGCGCGACCATGCGCATTCAGTCGGAGAACGGCATCTCAGGCCATGTCGCGGAGATCGGTACCTTCGAGGGGCGGTTCTTCATCGCGCTGGCACATGCGTTGCAGCCGGGCGAGCGCGGCATCGGGATCGATCACTTCGAATGGCCCGATGCGGGTGTCATCGACCGTTTCAAGGCGTCGCTTGCGAAGTATGGACCGACCGACGACCGTGTCGTCGTGCACAAGGCCGATAGCCGACAGATGAAGGCGGCAGAGTTGCTCGCGCTCGCGCCCGGCAAGCGCGTGCGTTTCTTTCACATCGACGGCGAACATACGCAGGACCATCTCTCCAAGGATCTCGCGCTCGGCTATGCGGCACTCGATCCAAAGGGCGTGCTCTGCCTCGACGACATGCTGCATCCCGGCTATCCGACGCTCGCACTCACCGTCGACGCCTTCCTGCGCGCGCACCCCGAGCTGCGCGTCTTTTGCGTGGTCGACCGCGAGGACATCGTCGCCGCGGCCAAGTTCATGATCTGCCGCGAGGAGCATGTCGCCTTCTACACCGACGCGCTCATGCAGGCGTTTCCGCACTTCGTCTGGCCGTTGGGCGCGGATTTCGTCGCCTACAAGGCGCTCGTGCTCGCGCCCGTGCCGCGGCTGGCGGAAATCTAACCTGTCATTCCGGGGCGCGGGCGAGCGGAGCGAGCCTGCGAGCCCGGAATCCATGCAGAAGATCAGTAGGCTTTCGCAAGCCGCTTGGATTCCGGGCCCGCCGCTTCGCGGCGTCCCGGAATGACGACGGGTGCCGGCCGTGTGCGGATCGGCTAATGTCGCGTTCCAGGAGCGATTCATGCGCCGTTTTCTGCTGCTTGCCGCCCTCGCCGCCCTGGCGGGCGGATGCGTCGTTTCCAGGACCCCTTTGAACGGGCTTGGCGAGCGCGCGGCGCCCTTCGGCGACCGCACGACGCTCGCGATCTTCGAGCGCGCCGACGGCAAGGGAGCATGGAAGCCGTCCGAGCAGAAAACCGTGACGCTCGTGGTCGAGGCCGACAGGGCATTCCGCTCTCTGGATGAGAAAGGAAAGCCCGAGGACGGCAACTTCACGTTCCATGTCCTCGGCTCCGACCGCTATCTCGTGCAGGCGCGTTTCAGCGCCGACCGCTACGGCTACGCGGTGCTGCAAGTCCGGAAGGGCGAAGGACTGGTGTCACCGCTGACCTGCAAGGCGATCGACGACGTCGT
>JAICQA010000034.1 GCA_025929595.1 Xanthobacteraceae bacterium | reverse complement strand
AGCACGGTCCCGGGGACAGAAAAGCCGCGAAATGGAGCGCCGGGAGGCGAGCGCGCATTGCCAGGCGCGCCCGCACCCCAAGGTGCGGTCGGACCGAGCGCCGCCCGGCGCTCCATCCCCTCGCTGAGGGGAAGCTGCCGATGCCTCGGGCGCGAACGCGCCGCGAGAATGCATCGGCGCGAACTTCGCTGTTTGAAATGTCATCGTTCAACTCGTCATCACCGGGCCGTCGCGCCCGGCGAGCAACGCGAGCCGACTTGGCGCGGCGAGACCCGGTGATCCATATAGACCGCAGCAATTCCCCGAGGCCGTATGGATTGCCGGGTCAAACCCGGCAATGACAAATAAGGAGCCGGCGCGGTGACGCCGGCTCCCGTTTTCAGGTCGAGCGCGTGCTTACCGTTTCTCGATCTTCGCGTCCGCGATCACCTTCGACCACTTCACGATGTCGTCCTTCAGGCGCTGCTGGATTTCCGCCGGCGTGCTGCCACGCGCGTCGATGCCCATTTCGAGCGCCTTCTTGCGAATCTCCGGATCTGCGAGCACTTCGTTCAGCGCCTTGTTCAGCGTCGCGACCACGTCGGCGGGCGTTCCAGCCGGAGCGAAGATCGCGTTCCACGAGGTGACGTCAAAACCCGGTACGGTGGACGCGACCGTCGGTACGCCCGGCAGATACTCTGCCTGCTTCGGGCCCGAGGTGCCGACGGCGACGATCGCCTTGGAATTCAGGTTTCCGCGCGCGGCGGCGTAGAACTCGGCGGCCAGTTGCACGTCGTTGCGTTGAAGGCCGAGCAACACCTCGCCGGAGGTCTTGAACGGGACGATGAAGATGTCGATGCCGGCCGAAGTCTTGAACAGCTCGGCACCGAGATTTTGCGTCGAGCCCGAAGCGATGGTGCCGAGATTGAGCGTGCCCGGCTTCGCCTTCGCGGCCTTGATGAAATCGGCCAGCGTCTTGTACGGGCTGTCGGCGGCGGTCACGAAGATCAGGTCGAAATAGCCCATGCTCGACACCGGCGCGAAATCCTTGACCGGGTCGAAGGGCAGGCTCTTGAACAGGCCGACGCTGACGGCGGTGCCGTTGCTGAAGAGCGCGAGCGTGTAACCGTCCGCTGGCGCCTGCTGCACGGCGCGCGCGGCCGTGATGCCGCCGGCGCCCGGCATGTTCTCGACGACGAAGCGCTGTCCGAGTTTTTCGCTCAGCTTGTCCGCCACCAGGCGCGTCGTCACGTCCGCGACCCCGCCCGCGCCGAACGGCAGGACGATCTTGACCGGCCGGTCGGGATATTTGGCTTGTGCCGCCGCCGGAAGCGTTGCCGGCAAAGACAGCACAGCGCCGAGAGCGGCGGCAGCGAGGGAGTGGAGCACAGCGCGGCGGAACATCGGTTTCCCCTTCAATTACAATGCAATTACGCCGGGGACTGTATCCGGCGGGGAAGGCGGATGTCGATCCTCGGTGCCGAGGACTTGCGCTGGAAGGAGCGTGGCGTGGAGGGTTCTAAGATACCGTCGATTTCTTCTTTGCCGCGGCTTTTGGCTTTGCGGCGGGGGCTGCGGCTTCGATTTCAGCCTGTTGCGCTTCGTGCGCCAGGCGCAGGGCGCGGAGGCGTTCGATCTTCTTCTGCTCGGCCAACTGCGCAGCCTGAAACTCGGCCATGTTCTTCGCGCCTTCGCGGCGTTGTTCTTCCTTCTTGAAGGCGGCGGCGGCCTTGTCCATCGGATTAGACGACGCCATGCAGTGCTCCTGATTCGGGGGGATGAACCACAACGCCAGAGGAGGCAATTGGTTCCAAGGCGAGCTGACGCCGGGTCGGCGAACAGCCGAAAGAACAAAGCGCCCGCCAGTACATCCGTGGTCGGGCGCCGTTGTCTGGCCGGCAGCTCGCTGCCGGCCCGACGGTCAGCGTCAGGAGACGCTGAGGTTTTCTGCGGACTCTTTGCCGTTCTTCGGGCTGCGTACGACTTCGTACGAAACCTTCTGGCCTTCGTTCAGATTATAAAGGCCGGCGCGTTCGACGGCGCTGATATGGACGAATACGTCCTTGCCGCCGTCCTCCGGTTGAATGAAGCCGAAGCCCTTCTGCGAATTGAACCACTTCCCGGTTCCCGTGCTCATGGGATCTTTCCTTTGGGTAAGTGTGCGTAATGACACGTGCGCGATGCGCGTGCCGGTGTTCATCGATGTCCAGGAGGAGGTCGTTAGCAGGGCGGGCGAAAACGCGCGCGGGCCAAGTCATTCGGCCGAAACTTCGATGGCCTCATATAGTCTTTTCGTTCGCCAGCCGCAAGGGGCGCGGAAAAATCTCCTATCTAGCTGCCAAATTGATAGAATGGCGCCGGCGCGTGCTTGTCGGGGCAGCAGGAGTTCCAGTGACGAAAACGAAGTATCGTATCGGCGACCGGGTCGATTTCACGTCCGGCACGGTCGGGAGGCCGGGCTCGGGACAGGGCTACACCGTGATGAAAATTCTCCCGGTGGAGCAGGGCGAGCAGCAATACCGGATCAAAAGCAGCAGCGAACAGCACGAACGGGTGGCGAGCGAGAGTCAGCTCGACCCGCGCGGATAGGCGCAGCCGCGTAAGTCTCACGCGGAACAAGACATTCTGTTCCTCCGTTGGCCCAAGGCGAGACGCTACCGGCCGCGAGCTTCCGCGCGACCGGCGCTCATCATGCAAAGCACAGGAAAGGATACGCCATGGGCCTCTTCACCAAAGACATCAAGACGATGGACGACCTCTTTCTCCATACGCTGCAAGACATCTACTATGCCGAGAACCAGATCCTGAAGAATTTGCCGAAGATGATCGAGAAGGTGACCAACCGCGAGCTTTCGGGCGGTCTGAAGAACCACCTCGAAGAGACGAAGAAGCAGGTCGAGCGGCTCGAGCAGGTGTTCGAGAAGCTCGGCGAGAAGCCGAAGGCGACCGACTGTCCCGCGATGGACGGCATCATCAAGGAGGCCGACGAGATCGCCGGCAATGTCGCCGACAAGGAAGTGCTCGACGCGGCCATCATCGCCGCGGCGCAAGCGGTCGAGCATTATGAGATCACACGCTACGGCACGCTGATCGCCTGGGCGGAGGCGCTTGGTCACGACGAAGTGGTTCGGCTTCTCACCACAAACCTCAACGAGGAAAAGGCAGCCGACAAGAAGCTCACGACCGTCGCGGAGCGCAAGGGCGTGAACCAGAAGGCCGCGAGCTGACCCGAGCATCCACTCACGGCACGTTTCCCGGACGGCCGCGTAAGCGGCCGATCCGAGGTCCAGAGCAAAAGTGATGCCGTGCAATCTTGCTCTGGACCCCGGCTCTCGCCGCGCTTTTGCGCGGCTCGGCCGGGGAGCGCGTAATCCTCACCTTGCGCGACAACGCTTCGCAAAATTGCCTCGAATTACCTGAGATTGTATGCGGGTTCCGAATCCTTCGTTCGGACGAGGAGGCGATCATGACGCGCGTGCTGATCAAGGGTGGAACTGTCGTCACCATGGACAGGCGGTTGCGCGACCTGAAACGCGGCGACGTGTTGGTCGACGGCGAGAAGATCGTAGAGGTGGCGCGCGAGATCGCCCCGCCGCCGGGCGCCGAAGTGATCGACGCGGCCGGCATGATCGTGATCCCCGGTTTGATCAACGCGCATCTGCACACGTGGCAGTCGGGTCTGCGCGGCATCGGCGGCGACTGGGCGGTGCCGCAATACATGGCGAACATGCATCGCGGGCTCGCAACCCATTTCCGGCCCGAGGACATCTATATCGCCAACCTCATGGGCGCGCTGACCAGCATCAATTCGGGGACGACGACGATCGTCGACTGGTGCCACAACAACCCGACGCCCGAGCACACCGACGCGGCGATTGACGGACTCGAAGAGTCGGGCATCCGTGCGGCTTTCTTCCACGGCTCGCCCAAACCCAACCCCAAGCCGGGTGAGAAGCATTTCAGCGAGCAATCAATGCCGCGCGGTGAGGTGGAGCGGCTGATGAAAGGCCGCCTGGCGAATAAGGACGGGCTCCTGAGCCTCGGGCTGGCCATTCTCGGCCCTACTTATTCCGTGTGGGACGTGACGCGCCGCGACATGGAACTCGCAAAGGAGACCGGACTTATCGTGAGCATGCATGTGGGCGGGGGCGCGGCCATGGTTCCCGACGGGTTCGAGCGCCTTGCGGCGGAAAAACTGCTGTCCGCCAAGGTCAACGTCGTTCACGGCAACAACCTCAGTGACAACGTGTTGAAGATCACGGCGAACGCCGGCGTCCAATATACGGTTACGGCGGACGTGGAGTTTCAAATGGGCTTCTGCGATCCGCTGACCGGAAAATTGCGGGCGTTGAAGTCGCCGATCTCGATCGGCACCGACGTCGAGGTGACGGCCCGGGCCGACATGTTCGCCTGTATGCGCTCGACGCTGCAGGCGCAGCGCAATCTCGACAATATCGAGCACTGGAAGGCGCATAACGCCGCGCCGGAAAAAGTCTCCATCTCCTGCCGCGAGGCGCTGGAATGGGCGACCGTCAATGGCGCGAAAATGCTGCACCAGGAGCATCGGCTCGGCTCCCTCACGCCAGGCAAACAGGCTGACATTGTTCTTCTGCGGGCAGATGATCTCACGATATTCCCGATGCACGACCCGGTGTCGTCGGTCGTGACGCAGGGCGGCGTTTCAAGTGTCGATACGGTTATGGTCGCCGGCACCCTGATGAAGCGCGATGGCCGGTTGCTGGTGGAAGGGCTCGCCGGCAAGAAGACGATGCTGCGACGTTCGGCCGAGCGCATCCTTTCGGACTTCGGCGCAGCTAGGAGGCAGGCGGCGTGAGCATCCGCTCCCGCCTTACTGTTCTGGTGGCGCTCGCCGCGGCGCCGCCGCTTGCGCTCGTTGCGTACAACACGCTCGAATGGCGCACGTTGCTGGAGCGGCAAGCGGGGGAGGACGCGCTCGCGTCCGCGCGCCTTGTGTCGGCCGAGCTGTCGCAGCTGATGCAGGGTACGCGGAATTTGATGCGAACCATCACGCAGCATCCATCGGTGCCGGGGATCGAGGCCGAGTGCGCCGCGCATTTCTCGGCCGTCGTGAAGGGGCTGACCGTTTACCGGGAGGCGACGCTGATCGACCGAACAGGACGCTTTCACTGCTCGTCGATTCCCATTCCGCCGACGCTTGACGTCACGGACCGTGCTTACTTCACCGAGCCGCTGAAGACCGGCCGCTTCACGATCGGGACCGTGACCACCGGCCGCGTGACCGGAGAACGGTCCCTGCATGTGTCGATGCCTTACAAGCCGCCGGACGGCAGCTTCGACGGCATTGTCGTGATGATACTTAACCCCGATCGCGTGGCGCGCGAATTCGCGCAGCGCGCGTGGCCAAAAAATCACCGTCTCAGCGTACTCGACCGCGAAGGCAATGTCGTCTTCATGATTCCGCCGACCGAAAAGTACGACATCCGCGCGGCGACACGCGAGGCGTTCGACAGCTACCGCAGAGGTTACGGTCCGACATTCATCACGCGCCGTCCCGCCGGCACGGACGAAATCACAGCGCTGGTTCGGCTCAACGAAGCGCCCGACGAACTGTTCGTTGCGGTCAGCGTCGATCTCGACGTTGCGCTTGCAAATCTCTGGGACATTGCGTGGCGCAACATGATTCTTGCGCTGATCGCGATTCTCCTCGCGTTGCTCGGCGCGACGCTTGCCGGTGCATGGTTGTTGCAGCGGCCGATCCTTGCGCTGGTGGAGACGGCGCGGCGCCGCGAGGCGGGCGACACGACAGCGCAATTTCCCCGTTTGTCCCGGAGTTCGGAATTCGGGCATCTCAGCCAGGCGCTATCGGCCATGTCGGCGCGCGTGGACGGATTGCTGGAGCAGAAGGAGTTTCTGCTGCGCGAGTTGCAGCATCGCGTCATGAACAGTCTGCAGATTCTATCCAGCCTGTTGCTCATGCAAAGCCGGCATGCGCAGAGTGTTGAGACGCGCGAGCAGCTAAAGAATGCGCGTGATCGGGTGCTGTCAATGGGCACCGTTTATCGTCACTTGTACAACACCGAGACGGTCGGACCGATCGAGTTCGGCGATTTCCTGCGCATGATCTGCAACGAGAGCGAGAATGCGTACGGTGCGTCGAGAATCGTTTGCGATACCGAGCCGCTGTTCGTGTCGGGCGGCACGGCGACCTCGCTTGCAGTGTTGCTGCACGAGCTCATCACCAACGCGCTGAAATACGCCTATCCGGAAGACCAGCCGGGCAAGATTTATGTCAGCCTTAAGCGCGTAAAGAACGGCATCGAATTCCGGGTGAGGGATGGGGGAGTTGGCTTGCCGCCGGACTTCGCTCCGGATTCCTCGGCTTCGCTGGGATTTAAGGTTATCACGTCGACCGTGCGGCGCTTCGGCGGCGCCCTGTCTTTCAACCGGCTCGATCCCGGCGCTGAATTTATCATCGTCTTCCCGTCCGATATTGAAGTAGAAAGGCCGGCGGCCGGCACCGCTTCCGCGCAAAATTCGCCGCCGGAGGCGGGAACGAAATCTGCCTGACAGCGTTTCGCCGTCGCGGGCGGGCAGGACCGGATCGAAGGTCGCGCGGGAGGAGTCAATTTCGTTCGGGAATGAAGTTCTTTCCAGAAATGCGGTCGAGTCGAGCCGTCGGGGGACCTCTCGTTCCTCATTCGACGCTTGTGAGCGGCCGTATGCGCTCCGGCGAGCTGACCGGTGAGAAGGGTGTCGCAAGGACTCAGCGGCACGCGCGTCCTCGTCGTTGAGGACGAGTTTGCGGTTCTCTTGCTGATTGAAGACATGTTGAACGAACTTGGCTGCGAAATCGCAGGTACGGCGACGCGATTGTCCGACGCGCTCACGCTGGCAGGCGGAGCCGAATGCGATGCGGCCGTGCTCGACGTGAATCTGAATGGCGAGAATGTCGGCCCGGTCGCCGAGGCGCTCGCCGCGCGCGGTATCCCGATGGTGTTCTCGACGGGCTACGGTCCGAGCGGCATTGAGGCGCGTTGGAGTGAGCGGCCGGCATTGCAGAAACCTTATCGGATCGAGGAGTTCGCGGCCGCGTTGCGCCGGGCGCTTACGGACGGCGCGAGAACGTAGCGGTCCGGTCGCGCGTTTGTCATTTCGGCGGGGGTGACGATAAGGTATTGAGGGAAAAGAATCGGTCGTGTTGCCCTCAGGCCTGCCCATGTTGCATCCACAGCCAATCATTGCCGCCGCCGCACTGGCGGCCGTGCTCCTGTTCGCTCAAGCGCCGCTGGCGGCGGCACCGGATGCCGCCAACCCGTTCGATGTAATGGAGGGTTCCTGGAGCGGTAATGGCAGCATCACGCTGGGCAGCGGCGACAAGGAACGCATCCGATGCCGTGCCAATTACATCGTTGATGGCAATCGCGTCCGCCAGGACCTGCGCTGCGCGAGCGACAGCTACAAGTTCGAGATGCAGAACGACCTGACGTACAATGAG
The DNA here is from genome assembly GCA_025929595.1 of Xanthobacteraceae bacterium. Classification (GTDB taxonomy): domain Bacteria; phylum Pseudomonadota; class Alphaproteobacteria; order Rhizobiales; family Xanthobacteraceae; genus JAUSIF01. Next base: position 6,389 of record JAICQA010000034.1, on the reverse strand, counting down.
GGTCAGGTGAACGGCAACTGGAACGAAGTCACGCGCCGCGCGAGCGGCCGCATCTACGGACGTTTTTCGGCGGGGCGCATCGAAGCAATGGCGGAAACGAGCGGCTTTGCCGCCACCTTCGTGCTTACGACGCGCGGCGATCAGCAGACGGTAAAGATCGAGTCGAAGTCGCCGGACATTTCCAACGTCAGCATCTCGCTGCGCCGCTCCAACTAGGCTAGCGAGTTTTTGCGTCGCCTGAGACTGCGCCGCGCAGACGATTTGTCGTCCGACGCAGCCACATTGTCGTCGCGGGCAGGATCAGCAGATCGCCGACGAGCGCCGCGAGCAGCGTGAAGGCGGACAGCCATCCGAACAGCCGAAGCGAAGGCAGATCCGACAGGATCGTGACGCCGAGTCCGCAAGCCAGCACAAGCGACGTGAGAATGAGGGCCGGGCCGACGAGTATGGTGGCGCGCTTCACGCCGAGGGCAGGGTCCTCGCCGGGTTTTGCCTCAAGCCGCAGCCGATTGAGATAGTGGATCGTGGCATCAAGCCCGAGACCGAATGCGACGGTGAGCGCGACGATGCTGGCAAATTGCAGTCCGGCGTCGAACCACCATAGCACCGCGCCTGAAACCACGATCGGAAACAGGCCCGGCAGAATTGCGACGATCATTACGAAGAATGAACGGAAGGCAATGCCGATCAGCGCCGCCACGAACATCATCTCGATCGTCAGGCCGTTGTTCAGCTGCCCGATCATGCTGGCACTGTTGCGGGCGGCGATGGCGGCAAGTCCGGTGACGGAGATCGTGTAGCCGGGGTTCCCGGCGCGAACGGCGGCGAGCGCTTTGTCGAGTTTCTCGATCTCGGGCAGGAGAGCGCTTGCATCGATGTCGGGGATGCGGCCCGTCACGACGACGCCGTCTTCCTTCGCGGAAATGAAACGGCGCGTCAGGTGTTCGGGGAGCACGGCGACATACTGCTGAAGAACTGCGATGTCCGTGACGTTGGCCTTGTCGCGCAACCACCGGCGCAGCGTTTCGAGCGACCAGACATTCCCGACTCCGGCTTGCGATTCGACGATCTCGTGCACGCGAGCGATGACGGCGAGCGTTTCAGGCGTGTAAAGCGATGCACCAGCCGGCAGGTCGATCAGTACATGGATCGGATTGGCGCCGGTGAGCTTGGCGTCCAGCCGCTCGCTCGCGGCCACTGCCTGTTCGCGATCGGGAACCTGATCGGCCAGGCGATAGCGCGGGTCAAGATCGCCATAGATCAGGGAGAGGCCGATGACCGCAACAAGGCTGAGCAGGCTGTAGAGGCCCGGCCTGTACACCATACGATCGGCGATCCACCCGCAGAAACGGCGCAACGCGTCAACCGCCGTATCGGAACCCGCAACTTGCGCCGCAAAAACGCTCTCCTTGCGGACGAACAACATGCCGAACAAAGGCACCAGCGCCACGACGGCCACATAGGCGACAAGGCAGGAAAGGGCACCCGCAAGGCCGAAGGTGCGGATCAGGTGGGAATCGGAGAATTGCAGAGCGATGAAGGAAAGCGCGGTGGTGGCGTCGGTGATCACCACAGCAGGCCCGACCGTCAGCACCGCCTTTTTCATCGCTTCAAACTTGCTGTCGCCGGCCAGGAGGCGGTCGCGCGCGGCGAAGGTGATCTGCATGGAGTCGGAAAAGCCCATGACCATGATGAGCGGTGTCATCACGTTCAGGAACATGTTGAGCCGGAAATCGAGCCAGCCGAGCGCGCCGAGGGACCACAATATGGCGATGAGCGGCGGTGCGGCGGCCATCAGCATGAATGAGAATCGGCGGAAAAAAACAACGGCGATCAGGCAGCCGGCGACGAAGCCGATGGCGTTATAAATCAGCCGGTCGCGCTCCACGGCATTGCGGATTTCAAGCTGCATCACGGGTGCGCCGGAAAGCTGCGCTTTAAGACCGGAGCCAGCGAGATCCTCGTCGACCGTCTTCTGGATTTCGGCAACGACATTGCGCAAGCCGGTGCTTTCCACCACGGCCTGATCGAGCGCTACGACAACGAGGGCGAGCTCGCCGTCGTCGGAAAGAAGCTTGCCGCGGATGATTTCGTTTGCCTTCACGCGTTCGATCAGCGCGTCGTATTCCTTTCCTTCCGGGAGTTCGGCGGGAAAGAGCGGTGGCGGCAACATGCCGCCTTCGGGTGCTTCGCGCGCCGAGAAAAGCGAGATCAATCCCGTCATGCCCTCGACGAAATGCAGGTCGGTGACAAGATTGCGCAATTGTTCGAGCGGGCCGCGTTCGAGGAGCTGCTTACCCTCGACGACAACCAGCACGTCGTATTCGCTCGATGGAAAGCGGCGCGAAAGGTTTTCGTACTGACGGAATTCGGCGCTGTCGGAGCGGAAGAGCTGGCTCAACGAATCGTCGACCTTGATTCGCGCAATACCGAATGCAGCGGCGACGGAAAGCAGCAGCACAATCAGCAGCGCGAGAACAGGCGCATGGAGCGGGAGCAGGCCGATTTTTTCGGCGCCGAGCGCGATCCCGCCGGGCTCCGCCTCGTTCGTCTCGTCGGGCGCAGAAGGTCGCTCGGACACGCTGTTCTCCCTGCGGCCGCGTGTCGGCCGCCGCCTCGTCCCGGCAGGCTTTAATGCGCAAGGCCCCCCGAATCCCGCCGGAATCCTGAACCAGCACGCAGGCTGAGGCAATCCTGCGAAATTCCTGCAACGACAGCGATTTTACGGGTGTACGCCGGCGCTTCGGCCGCCGCACGGCGGCCGCTCGCGCGCGTGCGATGAACGGATATTCATGTTCGTCACGTTCATCGTGGGTTCAGTTGCGCGAGAAAATTATGAGTTAGAGGCGAGCGGAGTTGCGCGGACCCTCGACGAGGGTCGCGCGTTCTCGGGATCGAGAGCTCCCACACAAATTCGCGGGTCACGACATCCTTTTGAAAAAGGGGAAGGACATGACGACAGGCAACACGGGCAACAGAGCGCGCAAGCCGATTGCGGTCGGCGTTGCCGCGGCGATCGCTCTGAGCGGCGCCTTCGCATTCGGGACGGCGGTGCCGGTCAGTGCCGCGCCGCTTTCGATCAGCCAGACCGCAGTCAAGGAGGCGGCACCGGACAACGTGATCGACGTCGGCCGCCGCCATCGTCATTGGCACGGTCATGCGATCGCGGGTCTGGCGCTCGGCATCATCGGGGCGGCGATCGCGCATCGCCATTACAAGCGACATCATCGCCACTATTATTATTACCATCCACACGCCTATCACTACGGGTTCCACCATCATCATCGCAGGCACCATCACCATCATCACCACCATCACCACCACTAAGACCGGCGAGGCATTGCCGCAGCGGCGCTCGGCGACGGCAAATGAAATGGACAGGACCAGACGCGCCCGGGGTTGCCGGGCGCGTCAATTTTTTGCGTGACCGGCCAGCCGCGATGTGGTCAATGCGCGGGCAACTGATGGCGCCAGGAGAGGCCGTTGAGCGAAGGTAATAGCGAAGCTGACGCTCTCGTCTACGCCTATCGGCCGCGCATGATCGGCTCCGGCAACTCGTTTCGTCTCGGCTCCCATTCGCTCGAATGGAATATGGGCGGCTATCCGGGGCAAATGGCCTATCCCATGATCGCCGCGATCCGCCTCGGCTACCGGCCGTCAAATCTCGGCAGCCCCCGCTTCACGGCGGAGGTCTGGCCGAGGTCGGGCGCCAAAGTCGAAATTGTGTCTGCCTCCTACAAGTCGCCTGTGGCGATGGAGGACCAAGGACCGGCCTATCGTGCTTTCATCCGGGAATTGCATAAACGAGTCGGGGAGTCGGGCGGCGATTGCCGGTTCGAAGCGGGCTTTGCCGCGTGGCGCTGGTGGCCGATGGTGGCGATTTCCGCGGCGGCAGCCGTTACGATCGCCTATCTCGCGATCCAGACGGTCGCGGCGGGCAATGTGAATCCGGTTCTGCTTGTCGTGGGCTTCGCGGCGCTGTTCGCCTGGCAGATGTGGCCTTTGATCATGCGCAATCGGCCGGAGCGCTACGATCCGCGGCATATTCCGGACCGCGTGCTCCCCTAACTGTCGGCGCCGAGACTTTTCGGTGTCACGAACATTTCGAGCCGGCCGGTGCGCGTCTCGACCGCTGGCCAGTCGCCGGTAAGATCGATCACGGCGAGACTTGCCGTCGGCATGCTGCCGCCAAAGCGGATCAACGCGTCGGTCTGGCCGGCGCCGCTCAGCATATGTGCCAGCTCTTCGAGGCCGGGGTTGTGGCCGACCAGTAGCAGGCTGGCAATTTCTGCCCCCGTTTCGCGAACGAGATAGAGAATGCGATCGGCGGATGAGGCGTAGAGGCGCGGCTCGATCCGGAGGGCGGGGACCGCTGTGAAGGCGGGCAGCAGCAGGCCCCATGTCTCACGGGTGCGCAGTGAGGGCGATACGAGAGCAAGGTCCGGTGCCAGCCCGCGCGACGCCACAAACGCCGCAATCGATGCCATATCCTGTCGTCCCCGTTCGGCGAGCGGACGGTTTTCGTCCGCCAACAAGCCTTGCGGGACTGCCTTGGCGTGTCGCAAAAGCATCAATCGACGCATGGGGTTCGGCTATTCTCCGGGGAAGTCGATCCAATGCGGCTCGAACCTAACATGGCAATCGATTGAAATAGGGCGATGACGGCCGGGGCTTCTGACAGCTTTTACGCGACGACGGCGGTGCCGCATGCGCCGCGGCCGCGTCTCGTGCAGGACGTCGATACCGGCGTCTGCATCGTAGGCGGCGGCTTCGCAGGACTGTGGACGGCGCGGGCGCTCGCGCGGCGCGGCTATGAAGTGGCGATCGTCGAGGCGGGCACCATCGCGGGCGAGGCATCGGGCCGCAATGGCGGTTTCGTGTCGGCGGGGTTTGCCGAGCGGCTGCCGCGCATCGTCGAGCGCGTCGGTATCGAGCAGGCGAAGAGGCTCTACGCGATGTCGCGGCGCGGCATGGAGATCGTCAGCGATACGCTGGCGGAGGGAATTCCCGGGGTCGATCCGGTGCCGGGACGTCTGAACGTGCAGCGCTTCGACGATCTCGACGGCGTCCGTCGGCAGGCGGAATTTCTCGCCGAGCATTTCGGACATGAGATGCTCGTGTGGCCGACGGAGCGCGTGCGCGAAACGCTGAAGACCGAACGATATTATCAGGCGCTGCATGATGCCGACGCTTTCTCCGTTCATCCGCTCAATCTCGCGCTCGCGCTCGCGGCGGAGATCGAACAACGCGGCGGGCGCATCTTCGAGCGAACGCGCGCGATCGGCGCCGATCTTGAAGGCGTGCGCAAACGGATCGTGACCGAGAGCGGCCGCGTGCGTGCGTCGGAAGTAGTGTTCTGCGGCAGCAGCTTCATCGGCAAGGAATTTCCTCAACTCGACCGCACGATCCTGCCGGTCTCGACCTATGTCTGCACAACCGCTCCGATTCCCGAACAATTGCGCGAGGCGATCCGTTATGGCGGCGCCATCGCCGACACGCGCCGGGCCGGCGATTATTACCGCATCACCGGCGACCGGCTGCTATGGGGTGGACGCATCAGCACGCGCACGAGCGTGCCGCGCGGCCTGAAGAAGAAGCTCGGCCGCGACATTGCGCGCGTTTACCCGTCACTCAAGGGCGTCGAGATCGAGCACGCCTGGGCAGGCACGATGGGCTACACGATCCATCGCATGCCGCAGATTGGCCTGCTCAAGCCCGGCGCGTGGGTCGCGAGCGGCTTCGGTGGGCACGGGCTGAATACGGCCGCGATGGCGGGCGAACTGATTTCCACGGCGATCGTCGATCATGACGAGCGATGGCGGAATTTCGTGCCATTCGGGCTTGTGTGGGCAGGCGGCGGCATTGGCCGGCGGCTGACCCAGGCCGTCTATTGGGGAATGCAACTCGGCGACAAGTACGATGAATCGAAGTCGCGCTTCAAAGAGTGGCGAGCCAGGCGTGCGGCCGCGGCCGAAGCCGCCCGCAAGGTTGCCGAAGAGAAGAGGGCGGTCGAAGCCGCCGAGCAGAAGAAGGTCGAGGACGCCGCGCGGCGCAAGCGCGAACAGGAAGAGTTGAAAAAATTACTGGCGCAGGAGGAGGAAGAGGAAAGGCGGCGCAAGGAAGAAGGTGCAAAAGACGCCGATTCCGCGAACAAGAAGCCCAAGAAAAACAAGAAAGCGGCGGCGGAAGCTGGCGAGGAAGACGAATAGAGATCAGCTTTCGCGCCGCGCCAGGAAGGCGAGGCGTTCGAACAGGTGAACGTCCTGCTCGTTCTTCAACAGAGCCCCGTGCAGCGGCGGAATGAGCTTTTTGGGATCGCGCTCGCGCAACATTTCCGGCGTGACGTCTTCGACCATCAGGAGCTTCAGCCAGTCGAGCAGCTCGGAGGT
>JAICQA010000377.1 GCA_025929595.1 Xanthobacteraceae bacterium | reverse complement strand
CGATGCCATACATTTTCTCGCGTCGGTCCATCTCGGCCCAGATGTCCTTGGGATCGACGCCGGCCTCCGACCATAAGACAACCAGATGATAGAGGAGGTCGGCGCTTTCGCGGATGACCTCGTCCCGGTTGCCGGCGGCGGACTCGAGCGCGACTTCCGCCGCTTCCTCGGCCACCTTCTTGGCAATTTTGCGTGGACCGGCCTGCAGCAACCTTGCCGTGCGCGACTGTGCCGGATCGCAGCCCCTGGCGGCGCGGACGCCGTCAAACAGGCGGCGGATCGAATCGGTCATCCGGATACCTTACCCCCTGCGGGGGCGGCTGCGAATCCCGAGGGCAGGATTAAGGCCGGAAGACTGAGCAACCGGTTAAGCGGATCGGATGGTCACGAATTGGATGCGCGCCGCAGAGCGGCGCAAATGCCCGCTGAATGACCCATTCCGCTTGCCCTCCCACGCGGCATGGTCTTTGCTCAACAAAATCGGATGCGGGGACGCGGCCTGTGCCGCCTCATGCGAAAGGACAGGGAGACCGTTATGACTGGTTCGAAGTTCGTCATCGGCGCCGTCGCCGGTGTTGCCATGGCGCTCGGGGCGACGTCCGCCGGCGCGCAACAGGCCATCAAGTTCACGCTCGACTGGAAATTCGAAGGCCCGGCCGCGCCCTTCGTGGTCGCGATCGACAAGGGCTTCTACAAGGCCGAAGGCCTCGATGTGACCATCGACACCGCGGGCGGATCGCTCGAGCCGCTCAACCGCATCGCGTCGGGCACCTACGACATCGGTTTCGGCGACATCAACTCGCTGATCAAGTTCCGCGACGCCAACCCTAACGTGCCGATCAAGGCCATCTACATGGTCTACAACAAGCCGCCGTTCTCGATCGTCGGCCGCAAGAGCCGCGGCGTCGTCAAGCCGAAGGATCTCGAAGGCAAGAAGCTCGGCGCGCCGGCGCCGGACGGCGCCTACGCCCAGTGGCCGATCTTCGTGAAGGCGAACAATATCGACGCTTCGAAGGTGACGATCGAAAACGTCGGCTTCCCGGTGCGCGAGCCGATGCTCGCCGCGGGTCAGGTCGATGCGATCACCGGCTTTTCGTTCTCGTCCTACATCAACCTCAAGGATCGCGGCGTGCCGGCCGACGACATCACCGTGCTCCTGATGGCCGACTGGGGCGTCAACCTCTATGGCAACGCGATCATCGTGAATCCGAAATTCGCCGCCGAGAAGCCGGATGCGGTCAAGGCGTTCCTGCGCGCCTTCAACAAGGGCATGCACGAGACGGTGAAGAACCCCGCAAGCTCCGTCGAGTCGGTGATCAAGCGTAACGACGTCGCCAAGAAGGAAGTCGAGCTTGAACGTCTCAACATGGCGATCCGCGACAACATCATCACGCCCGAGGTGAAAAAGAACGGCTTCGGTGCGGTGGAGATGGGCCGGCTCGATAATTCGATCGAGCAAATCGGGCTGACCTACAAGTGGAAGGGGACGCCGCCGAAGGGGGCCGACATCTTCGACCCGTCGTTCCTGCCCGATGCGGCCGCCCGCAAGGTGAACTGACCGCGGCTTGGGGGGCCGCCTTGTCCGCCTTTGTCACGCTTGAAGGGGTCAGCCACGCCTATGGCGGGGCTGTAACAGCGCCCGCCGTCGAGGGTCTGACGCTCTCCGTCAACCGCGGCGAATTCGCCGCGGTGGTCGGTCCCTCGGGCTGCGGCAAGTCCACCTTGATGAAGCTCGCGACCGGTCTTCAGTTTCCCTTCCAGGGAACGGTGGAGGTCGCGGGCGCCAAGGTCACGAGGCCGGTGAAGATCGCCGGCATGGCGTTTCAGGCGCCGACGCTCCTGCCGTGGCGGACGACGCTCGAAAACCTGCTGCTGCCGCTCGAGATCGTCGAGCCGCATCGCAGCCGGATCCGCCGCCAGAAAGCGGAGTATGTCGAGCGGGCCGAGACGCTGCTCGCGTCCGTCGGCCTTGCCGGACAAAGCGGCAAATATCCGTGGGAGCTCTCTGGCGGCATGCAGATGCGCGCCTCGCTCTGCCGCGCCTTGATCCATGAGCCGCAGCTCCTGATGCTGGACGAGCCGTTCGGCGCGCTCGACGCCTTCACGCGCGAAGAGCTCTGGTGCGTGATCCGTGATCTGCATGCCAGCAGCAACATCACCGTCATTCTCGTGACGCACGACCTGCGCGAGGCGACGTTCCTCGCCGACCGCATCTTCGTGATGTCGTCGCGGCCCGGGCGCATCATCGAGGAGAAGGTCGTGGACTTGCCGCGCCCGCGCGATCTTGAAGTAACATTCAAGCCGGAATTTCAGGACATCGTGCACGAGCTGCGCGGGCATATCGTGAGGGCGCGGCAGTGAACGACGCGCTCATGATCCGCCTTGCGCCCTGGCTCTACACGATCGCGATGCTCGTGCTGTGGGAAGCGGCGGTCCACCTTTTCCGCATTCCCGAATTCTTCCTGCCGCCGCCGACGACGGTGGCGCGCGCGATCTACGATTACTGGCCGGCAATTTACAAGAATTCGCTGATCACGCTGTGGAGCACGGTGGTCGGCTTCCTGCTCGCGGTCGGCTTCGGACTCGTGCTCGGCATCGTCGTCGGCTGGT
>JAICQA010000268.1 GCA_025929595.1 Xanthobacteraceae bacterium | reverse complement strand
GGCCGCGGCTGAACCATGAAAGTGAATGCACCCCTCCTTCAGGTCGCGAATATCGTGGCGGGTTACATCCCCGGCCACCCAATCCTGCGCGGGGTGAATCTGCGGGCGGAGCCCGGCAAGATCACCGTGATCCTGGGGCCCAACGGGGCAGGGAAATCCACGCTTCTGAAGGTCATTTCCGGTTTTCTGCCGCCGGAGGAAGGCGTGGTGAAGCTCGGCGGCGCCGACATCGTCGCGCTGCCGCCGCATCGCCTGATCGAGCATGGCGTGGCACTCCTGCCGCAGGGACGCTCGGCGTTTCCCGAATTGTCTGTCGTCGAGAACATCGAGCTGGGCGGCTGGACCCTGCGCGCGGACCGCAAGCGGCTGCGCGAAGCCGTCGCGGCGATGCTCGCGCGCTATCCGCATCTGCGCCCGTTGCAGGACCGTGCGGCCGGCAGCCTCAGCGGCGGCCAGCAGCGCGCCGTGGAGATCGCGCGGCTGCTCGTCCCCAATCCGAGTGTGCTGTTGATCGACGAGCCGTCGGTCGGCCTATCGCCGATCGTCGCGCATCAAGTCTATCAGGAGCTTGTGGCGCTCAAGGAGGAGGGCAGGACGATCCTGCTCGTCGATCAGGACGTGCGCGCGGCAATCAAGGTTGCCGATTTCGTGTATGTGCTCAATTCGGGACGGAACGACGTGCAAGGCGACCGCAGCGCGTTCGAGGGCGATCTCGGCGCGATGGTGCGCGGATGGCTCGGCGTCTAGGCAGTAAGGGGAAGCGGTGACGGCGCCATGCTGATTCAGATCGGGAGCATCCTCGCCGACGGCATCATGATCGGCCTGATCTACGCCATCGCCGGCGTGGGCTTGAGTCTCGTACTCGGCATCATGGGCGTCGTGAACGTGGCGCACAGCGCCTTCATCATGCTCGGCTCGTTCTTCGCGTTCGAGCTGTTCCGGCGGTTCGGGCTCGACCCGATTGTCTCTTTCTTCCTCGCCTTTCCCGTGTTTCTCGGCGCGGGCGTCGTCGTTTATCGGCTCCTCATTACGCGCGTGGAAAAGGCGGCGCAGACGCAGGGGCTCGTCGCCATGTTCGGCCTGATGGTGCTCCTGGAGAGCCTCGGGACCATCGCCTGGACCACGGACACGCGCGTCATCACGGTCGGCTACACCAACACCTCGATGGTCGTCGGCGGTGTCGTGCTGGTAAACGTCAAGCTGATCGCCGGCGCCCTCGCCCTCCTGCTGATCGGGGCGTTCTGGGCGTTCCTCCGCTTCACGCTGATGGGGCGCGCGATCCGCGCCATGGGCCAAAACCGCTCCGCCGCCATGTCCGTCGGCGTGAACGTGCGGCAGCTTTCGGCTGTCATGTTCGGCCTCGGCATCGCCTGCGCGGGCTCGGCCGGGGTCGCGCTCGGCATGGTCTTCCCGTTCTCGCCCAATACGCAAATTCTCTGGCTCGCCTGGGCGTTCCTCGTCGTCATTCTCGGCGGGCTCGGCAACGTCGCAAACACGCTTGCCGCCGGCCTCGTCGTCGGCCTGATCCAGACGGCGGTCGCAGCCTTCCTGCCCTTCGATTACGTCTATCTCGTTCTCTACGTGCTGCTCGCCGTCATTCTCGTCGTCCGCCGCGAGGGTTTGAGCGGCGCGACACGCCGCGCCATCTAGGGGGAAGCATTGCTGTCGGTTTTCTTTCTCGGATCCGGCGAGAGCCGCGGCTGGCGCAGGTGGATGGGTGTTGCGTTCTGGATCGCCGTGCTCGTTGCGCTCGTCCTCTACGGGCTTATCGGGACTCGGCTGTTCTATCTCAGTACGCTCGGTACGGTCTTCATGTACATCGTGCTGACGCAGGCCTGGAACATTCTCGGCGGCTATGGCGGCTACCTGAACTTCGGCATGGTGACGTTCTTCGGCACGGGCGCCTATGCCAGCGCCATCCTATTCCACTATTTCGGCCTGTCGCCGTTTCTCACCGCGCCCTTGGCCGGCCTCGCCGCGGCGATCGCGGGTCTCCTGATCGGCATTCCGACGCTGCGGCTGCGTGGCGCTTATTTCGCGCTCGTCACCATGATCATCACCTTCGCGGTACAGATCCTAGTGCTCAACCTTCCCTGGACGCAGGGCGCGCTCGGCATCTACATGCAACCGATCGGCCTAACGCCGCTCGGCGTGGAGCGGCTGTTCTATTTCCTATTCCTTGGACTCGCGGCGGCCGTCACCGCGCTCGTCTATGCGATCGAGCGCTCAAACATGGGCTGGGCGCTGGTTGCGATCCGCGAGGACGAGGACGCGGCCGAGATCGTCGGCGTCAAGACTATCGAAGTGAAATGGATCGCGAACGCCATCGCCTGCTTCATCGCGGGTGTCGTCGGTGGCCTCTACGCGCAGCGGATCATGTATCTAGAGCCGTTCGGGACGTTCTCGTTCGACATTTCGCTCAACACCGTCCTGATGGCGGTGATCGGCGGAGCCGGCGCGTGGCAGGGTCCGCTCATCGGCGCGCCAGTGGTGCTGCTCGTCGCCGATACGCTCCGCGTGACCTTCACCTCCGAGGTCAACCGCGCGATCTTTAGCATCGTTGTAATCGTGATCGCGCTGTTCGTTCCCGGCGGTGTCATGGGCCTCATCCACCGCTGGCGGCGCAAGAAGCGGGTGGAAGTGAACGCTGCGCCGGAAAAGAACTAGGCGATAGCCTTCGACCGGATGAGGTTCGCGGCCCGCTCGGCGACCATGATCGTCGGCAGGTTGGTGTTCGCCGCGGGAATTCGCGGCATGACAGAAGCATCGACGACACGCAGGTTCTCCACACCGTAGACGCGGCAGGTGCTATCGACGACCGCTTGCGGATCGTCCTTGCGGCCGATGGTGCATGTGCCCACGGGATGCGCCATGGGAACCGCCGCGCCGAGGATTTCGCTGTCAGTGAGCGACGAGTGACTATGCTGATTCGCGAACCAGCGGCCGGGACGGATCGCGGGACCAATGAGCGCGCGTGCGACGGCGGGCGGCGCGTTGAGAGTGAGCTTCGCTGCCATCGCGAGCAGGCCGCCAAGCAGGCCTGGCTTGTTGAACTGGTTCAGCGCCATCGTGGGCGGCAGGAGAAAGGCGTCGTTGTAGGTCTTAGCGACCGCCGGATCGAGCAGGAGTGTTTCGACAAGCCGGCCCGCTTTGGCCATTCGCGGCGCGTCGCGCGGGTCTTCGAGCATGCGGAAGTCGATGTGCGGGGGTGTCGCGGGGTCGGCGTTGGCGAGCGTGACCGAACCGCGGGAATAAGGCGCATAGAGCGCGGCCCCCAGCATTGCGACGTCGGGGCCGAAGGGGCGCGGGCTCACGCGGCCGAAGGCAAAGATGAGCAGGTCCGCCTCGGTGCAGCCTTCGAGGCCGGAGGATTTGCGGATGCCCGCGATGGCAAAGCGGCGTAGGTGCTCCTTCAGCCGCGAGCGCGACGGCAGCGTGATGCCGAAATGCAGGTAGGGGTGGTTCTGCAAGTTGCGGCCGACGCCTTGCCGGTCCGCTATCGGCGCGATGCCGAGCCTTTTCAGTTCGTCCGCAGCGCCGACGCCCGAGCGTAGAAGGATGGCCGGTGAGTGGATAGCGCCCGCGCACAAAACTATTTCGCGTGCGGCAATCTCGATCGTCTCGCCGTCCCGGTCCGCGACTACTCCGATCGCGCGGGCGCCGTCGAATCGAATGACTTCGACGCGCGTTCCGGGCATTATCGCGAGATTGCTCCGTTTGCGAACAGACTCCGTGAGATAGCAACTCGCGCTTGTGGAGCGCATCTCTGCTTCCTGGCTCACCGGCATCGGGAAAAAGCCGTCCCCCGGCGTTTCATTGATGTCCGGCACGACGGGGAGCCCATGCGCTACGGCTGCTCGCTCGAGGCCAGTGACAAAGCGGGGCCATTCGTCCTGCGGTATGCGGCGGATTGTATAGGGCCGCGCCTCGCTTTGGCTCTGGTCGCGGTCGAGATCGTTCTCGGCCTTGCGGAAATACTTGACGACGTCGCTCCAACCCCAGCCTTGGGCACCCGCGTCGGCCCAGCGATCGTAGTCAGCCGGCATCCCGCGCAGGGCGACGAGACCCATGACGCTTGAG
>JAICQA010000017.1 GCA_025929595.1 Xanthobacteraceae bacterium | reverse complement strand
TCAAAAGTGGATCGGGCGCGGGCTGCGGCGAAGACAGTTGGCGCAACGGTACTTTTGAAGGGCCCGGGAACGGTGGTCGCATCGCCAGACGGCCGGGCCTCGCTGTGCGCGAATGCGCCGGCGTGGCTTGCCACGGCGGGCTCGGGCGACGTACTCGCCGGAATCGTGGCGGCGCTCCTGGCTCAGGGGATGCCCCCCTTTGAAGCGGCTTCGGCGGCGGTCTGGCTGCACGGGGAAGCCGGGAATATCGCCGGTCCCGGCATGATTTCCGAAGACCTGGAACTGGCCCTCCATGACGTTCTAGGACGGCTGTTGGATGGCCGGGCTTGAGCCGGCGCGTCGGCGGCCCATATCCTTGCCCGGTCAGGCCATCATGCTATAGCAGCCGCCGCCGGTGCCGAGCGGCGGGCGTGGCGGAACTGGTAGACGCAGCAGGTTTAGGTCCTGCCGCCGCAAGGTGTGGGGGTTCGAGTCCCTCCGCCCGCACCACGGTTCACCGACAGCAATCGATTACGCAACCGAACTCTGGAATCTCGAACGATGCAGGTTAAAGAAACCCTCTCCGAGGGGCTGAAGCGCGAATATCAGGTGGTTTGGCCCGTCTCCGAGCTGGATCAGCGGGCGACCGAACGCCTCGCATCGCTCAAGGACAGGGTGCGCCTCGACGGATTTCGGCCCGGCAAGGTGCCGCTGCCGCATCTCAAGCGCGTCTATGGCAAGTCGGTGATGGGCGAAGTCATCGAACAGGCGATGACGGAGACCAACGCCAAGATCGTGAACGACGGCGGCTTCAAGCTCGCGGTCGAGCCGCGCGTGAAACTCGCCGACGAAGGCGAGCAGTCGGTGAAAGACGTCATGGAAGGCCGCGCGGACCTTTCCTACACGGTTGCGATGGAGCTCCTGCCGAAGGTCGAACTCGCCGACTTCCGCAAGATCACGCTTGAACGGCCGGTGGCCGAAGTCACCGACGCCGACGTTGACGAGGCGCTTGGCAAGGTTGCCGATGCGAACCGTCCGTTTGCCGATAAGGACGGCAAGGCCGAGACGGGCGACCGTCTCGTGCTGAACTTCAAGGGCACAATCGATGGCGTCGCGTTCGAAGGCGGCACAGCCGATGAAGTGCCGATCGTGATCGGACAGGGTCAGTTCATTCCCGGCTTCGAAGAGCAACTGGTCGGTATGACGAAGGGCGAGACCAAGACCCTCAAGGTCACGTTCCCGAAAAATTATGCAGCCGAACATCTTGCCGGCAAGGACGCGGAGTTCCAGACCACGGTGACCAATCTGTCCGGCCCCGGTGAGATCAAGATCGACGACGAGTTCGCGAAAAAGCTCGGACTTGAATCGCTCGACAAGCTGAAAGGCCATGTGCGCGAGCGGATCGAGAAGGAATACGGGACGGCCTCGCGCGCCAAGGTGAAGCGCGTGCTGCTCGACGCGCTCGACGAGGCGCATAAGTTCGATGCCCCTCCGACGCTGATCGATCAGGAGTTCAACGGTATCTGGGCGTCCGTGACGGGCGACATGGAGCAGCGCGGCACCAAGTTCGAAGACGACGACACGACGGAAGAGAAGGCGCGCAAGGAGTATCGCGAGATCGCCGACCGACGTGTCCGTCTTGGCCTGGTGCTGGCCGAAGTGGGTGAGAAGAACAAGATCACGGTGAGCGAGGAAGAAGTGACACGCGCCGTCGTCGAGCGGGCGCGTCAGTTCCCCGGCCAGGAACAGCAGGCGTTCGAGCACATGCGCAAGGACCCGAACACGCTCGCGGCCCTGCGGGCGCCGATCTTCGAGGAGAAGGTCGTGGACTTCCTGCTCGAGCTTGCGACCGTGAACGACAAGAAAGTCAGCCGTGAGGCGTTGTTTGCCGCTGACGAACACGATCACGATCATGATCACCACCATCACGGTCATGACCATGATCACGATCATGGGCATCACCACCATGACCATGATCATGATCACCACCATCACGACCATGGCCATGATGAGACGGGTGGAAAGAAGGGCGCCAAGAAGGCTGCCAAAAAGGCAAAATAAACCGAACATGGAAAGCGCGCCTACGAAGAGGCGCCTTTCGGCTATGGTGGAACAATGCGAATCGCGCGCCGCCGCGCGGAGGACCAGGAATGCGTGACCCGATCGAAACCTACATGAACCTCGTCCCGATGGTCGTCGAGCAGACGAACCGGGGCGAGCGCGCCTATGACATTTTCTCGCGGCTGCTGAAGGAGCGGATCGTCTTCATCACGGGTCCGATCGAGGACGGCATGTCGACGTTGGTCGTCGCGCAGCTCCTGTTTCTCGAGGCCGAGAACCCGAAGAAGGAAATTTCGATGTACATCAACTCGCCGGGCGGGGTGGTGACGTCGGGTATGGCGATCTACGACACCATGCAGTTCATCCGGCCGGCGGTCTCGACGCTTTGCATCGGCCAAGCGGCGTCGATGGGTTCCCTGCTGCTCACCGCGGGCGAGAAGGGCCAGCGGTTCGCGCTGCCGAACGCGCGAATCATGCTGCATCAGCCTTCGGGCGGGTTCCAGGGTCAGGCGTCCGACATCGAGCGGCACGCCGAGGACATCATCAAGATGAAGCGGAGGCTGGAAGATATATACGTTCGACAGACGGGCCAGAACCGCGAGACTATTGAACGGACGCTCGACCGCGACTACTTCATGACCGCCGAGGAAGCCAAGAAATACGGCCTCATCGATTCTGTGATCGACAAGCGTCCGCAGGAAGAGGCCGCAGGCAAAACCTGAGGCTGCGGTCCCGAATCGGGCGGCACCCGGCTTGCATGAACAGCGGCACCCCTGGGACGATCCACTATCCCCGCTTTAGCATTAATGGATTCTTGATCCCCCTAGGGCTAGCATGGTTCGCTGAGGCCATGCTTCAAAGGAGGCAGACTTCGTTGGCGGTTCGCGGCGCCGCGGCGAGGGGACGGAGAGAAAGACAATGAGCAAGGTCGGAAGCGACTCCAAGAACACCCTCTACTGCTCGTTCTGCGGAAAGAGCCAGCATGAGGTGCGGAAGCTCATTGCCGGCCCGACCGTCTTTATCTGCGACGAGTGCGTCGAACTCTGCATGGACATCATTCGCGAGGAGAACAAATCCTCGCTCGTGAAGTCGCGTGACGGCATCCCGACGCCGAAGGAAATCCGCAAGGTGCTCGATGACTATGTCATCGGGCAGGACTATGCGAAACGCGTGCTCTCGGTCGCCGTTCACAACCACTACAAGCGGCTCAATCACGCGACCAAGCACAACGACGTCGAGCTTGCGAAGTCGAACATTCTGCTGATCGGACCGACCGGTTCGGGCAAGACGCTGCTCGCACAAACGCTCGCGCGCATTCTCGATGTGCCTTTCACGATGGCCGACGCCACGACGCTGACCGAAGCGGGTTACGTCGGCGAGGACGTCGAGAACATCATTCTGAAATTGCTGCAGGCCGCCGACTACAACGTCGAGCGCGCGCAGCGCGGCATCGTCTATATCGATGAAATCGACAAGATCAGCCGCAAATCCGACAACCCGTCGATCACGCGCGACGTGTCGGGCGAAGGCGTGCAGCAGGCGCTGCTCAAGATCATGGAAGGCACGGTCGCGAGCGTTCCGCCGCAGGGCGGCCGCAAGCACCCGCAGCAGGAGTTCCTGCAGGTCGACACGACGAACATCCTGTTCGTGTGCGGCGGCGCATTCGCCGGTCTCGACAAGATCATCTCCGCGCGCGGGCGCGGCACGTCGATCGGTTTCGCTGCCACGGTGCGTTCGCCGGAGGACCGCAAGCCGGGTGAAGTGTTCCGCCACGTCGAGCCGGAGGATCTGCTCAAATACGGTCTCATTCCGGAATTCGTCGGCCGGTTGCCGGTCGTCGCGACGCTTGAGGATCTCGACGAGGACGCACTGAAGAAAATCCTTCAGGAGCCGAAGAACGCGCTCGTGAAGCAGTTCCAGCGCCTGTTCGAGATGGAGAACGTCGAGCTGTCGATCCACGAGGAAGCGCTTGGCGCAATCGCCCGCAAGGCGATCGAGCGCAAGACCGGCGCTCGTGGCCTGCGTTCCATCATGGAAGGCATCCTGCTCGACACGATGTTCGACCTCCCGAGCCTTGAAGGCGTCGAGGAAGTCGTGATCAGTCGCGAGGTCGTCGAGGGCGGTGCCCGGCCCCTGTATATCTATACCGACCGCGCCGGTGACGCCGGTGCGGGAGTGAGCGCCTAAGTTCCCTCGGCAGGGCTGCTCTGCAATGGCGGAAAGGCCCGCCAGCCTTGAATAAGACGCGACCCGTCGCCATTTACGATGCGACGATAGGGCTGCGGACGACGGTCGAGTAAAGCCGTAGCCTTGGTACTCGAATCGCGCCGCAGCCGGTCCCTCGATCCTTGTCCGGCACCTCCGGCGGTTGTGGCGCCAAAGGAAAGGATGAGGGGCTCATGGCCACTCAGAAGCCGCGTCCTCCACTCACCCCCGGTCAGAGCCAGGCATTTCCGGTTCTGCCGCTGCGTGACATCGTTGTCTTCCCGCACATGATCGTGCCGCTCTTCGTTGGCCGCGAGAAGTCCATTCGCGCGCTTGAAGAGGTGATGAAGAACGACACCTACATTCTGCTCGTGACGCAGATGAATGCCGGCGACGACGATCCGGCAACGGACGCAATTTACAAGGTCGGAACACTCGCGTCGGTCCTTCAGCTGCTCAAGCTGCCCGACGGCACTGTGAAGGTGCTGGTGGAGGGCGTCGAGCGTGCGGAGATCGGCACCTATTCCGACCGCACGGACTACTACCAAGCCGAGGCCAAGGTGCTGCCGGTTGATGCCGGCGATGCCGTTGAGGTCGAGGCGCTCGCTCGTTCGGTCGTGAACGAGTTCGAGAGCTATGTGAAGCTCAACAAGAAGGTTTCGCCGGAAGTCGTCAGCGTGATTTCGCAGATCGACGACCATTCGAAGCTGTCGGACACGGTGGCCTCACATCTCGCGGTCAAGATTCAGGACAAGCAGGCCGTGCTGGAGCTGACGAATGTCGCGGCCCGGCTCGAGAAAGTCCTGTCGCTGATGGAGAGCGAAATCTCGGTCTTGCAGGTCGAGAAGCGCATCCGCACGCGCGTCAAGCGTCAGATGGAGAAGACGCAGCGCGAGTATTATCTCAACGAGCAGATGAAGGCGATCCAGAAGGAGCTCGGCGACGAGGACGGCAAGGACGAACTTGCCGAGCTCGAAGAGAAGATCAAGCGCACCAAGCTTTCGAAGGAAGCGCGCGAGAAGGCAACGCACGAGCTGAAGAAGCTGCGGCAGATGTCTCCGATGTCGGCCGAGGCGACGGTCGTGCGCAACTATCTCGACTGGCTGCTCTCGATCCCCTGGAACAACAAGAGCAAGGTCAAGAAAGACCTCGACTTCGCTCAGACTGTGCTGGACGAGGATCACTTTGGCCTGGATAAGGTCAAAGAGCGCATCGTCGAGTATCTCGCGGTGCAGACGCGCGCGAACAAGCTCTCCGGTCCGATCCTGTGCCTCGTCGGCGCCCCCGGCGTCGGCAAGACCTCGCTCGGCAAGTCGATTGCCAAGGCGACGGGCCGCGAATTCGTGCGCGTGTCGCTCGGCGGCGTGCGCGACGAAGCGGAGATCCGCGGGCACCGGCGGACCTATATCGGCTCAATGCCCGGCAAGGTCATCCAGTCGATGCGCAAGGCCAAGAAGTCGAACCCGCTCTTCCTGCTCGACGAAATCGACAAGATGGGCGCCGATTTCCGCGGCGATCCGTCGTCGGCGCTGCTTGAGGTGCTGGACCCCGAGCAGAACCACACGTTCAACGACCACTATCTGGAGGTCGATTACGACCTCTCGAACGTGATGTTCGTGACGACGGCCAATACGCTCAATATCCCGCCGGCCCTGCTGGACCGCATGGAGGTGATCCGCATCGCCGGTTACACCGAAGACGAGAAGGTCGAAATCGCACGGCGCCACCTGATCCCGGCGCTGCTGACGAAGCACGGCCTGAAGTCCGAGGAGTGGTCGCTCGACAAGGAAGCGCTGTTGCAGGTCATCCGCCGCTATACGCGAGAGGCGGGCGTCCGCAATCTTGAGCGCGAGCTCGCGAACCTGATCCGTAAGGCGGTGAAGGAGCTGATCGCCGACAAGAAGGACAAGGTCGCGGTCACGATGGACAACCTGGACAAGTATCTCGGTGTGCCGAAGTATCGCTACGGCGAGGTCGAGGAGAACGACCAGGTCGGCGTCGTGACGGGACTCGCCTGGACCGAGGTGGGCGGCGAACTGCTCACCATCGAAGGCCTGATGATGCCCGGCAAGGGCAAAATGACGGTCACGGGCAACCTGCGTGACGTGATGAAGGAGTCGATCTCCGCGGCGGCGTCTTATGTCCGCTCGCGCGCGGTGGATTTCGGCATCCAGCCGCCGATGTTCGAAAAGAAGGACATCCACGTGCACGTGCCGGAAGGTGCGACACCGAAGGACGGCCCCTCTGCGGGCGTCGCGATGGTCACGGCGATCGTGTCGGTGATGACAGGCATCGCCGTGCACAAGTCGGTCGCGATGACCGGAGAAATCACGTTGCGCGGCCGCGTGCTGCCGATCGGCGGTCTGAAGGAGAAGCTGCTTGCGGCGCACCGCGGCGGCATCAAGAAGGTGCTGATCCCCGAGGAGAACGCGAAAGACCTCGCGGAAATCTCGGACAACGTGAAGAGCGGTCTTGAGATCGTGCCGGTCTCACGCATGGACGAAGTGCTCAAACATGCGCTCGTACGCATGCCGGAAGCGATCGAGTGGGACGAAGCGGCCGCGAAGCCTGTCGAGCCGGTTGTCTCCGAGGAAGACGACGCTTCGAGCGTGATCGCGCACTAAGTTGGGAACGAGCATTGGACGGCGCCGGCTGAGAGAGCCGGCGCCGTCTCTGTTTGCGCGGTGAACCGAAGATTGCAGAATTCCGCGAAATTTTAGGAGTGCGACTTTCTGAAATGAATCAATGACTTATCGATGCGTGGCGCCGCCTACTTTTGCTTTGGTGGCAGTAAGGTCGACCGCGAGCTCCCGAAAAGCCTGTGCTGGCGCGGGTTTGCCAGAAGTTTGACTTGGTTTCGCCTCATCTCCTGTCGAATTTCTCGCCGCTCCGGCGGTTGCCGGCGATTCTAGGGGTCCAAGAGGAGGATCGGTCCGATGACGAAGAATGAATTGATCAGCGCCGTCGCCGACACGTCCCGCATCACCAAGACGGATGCCGCAAAGGCGGTCGAAGCGACGTTCGACATTATTGCAGGCGCCTTGAAGCAGGGCGACGAAGTGAAATTGATTGGCTTCGGTACCTTCACCGTAGTCGACCGCAAGGCCCGGGAAGGCCGCAATCCACGTACCGGTCAGCCGGTAATGATCGCAGCCTCGAAGGCGCCGAAATTTTCCGCAGGCAAAGGGCTGAAAGACGCCGTCAATTTTTGACGGCTTTCGCCGGAGCCAAGCAAATGCTCCCGCCAGCGCGGGAGCATTTTGTTTGGCTTCACGCACGGCGTTGCCCTGCGCGGCCAATGAGGGGTAAAGCCTAGCAAGGGGCGGTTAGCTCAGCTGGTAGAGCGCCTGCTTTACACGCAGGATGTCGGCGGTTCGATCCCGTCACCGCCCACCAATTCCGCAAAGCCGACAGGCGGCTGAATACGCGTGCACATCGCCAGCCCCGGCATTGGCTTCTGCCGGGGCGGACGATGCTGCACGAGGATCGGCGTCTGAGCGTCAGATCGCTTCCTTGAGTTCCTTGGCCGCGCGGAACGCGACTTTCTTGCTGGCCTTGATCTGAATCGGTTCGCCGGTCGCCGGATTGCGGCCCATGCGGGCGGCGCGGTGCCGGACCTGCAGGATGCCGAGGCCGACGAGGCGGATGCGGTTGCCCTTCTTCAGATGCTTCACGGTCCGGTCCACCAAGTCGCCGAGGATCGTCTCGGCTTGCTTCTTGGAAAGATCGTGGCTCTCCGCGAGTTCAGCGGCGAGATGCTTCAGAGTGACCGTCGGAGACGATTTGGTTGCCATGGCTTCGCGACCCTCGTTATGAGCGTTTGGCGTTCAAACGCGATTATTCGCGCATTCGGCATATGCGATTCGAGGCCTGTCTAGCCATAGGCTACGGACCCGAATCTACCGATTTATGCCCGGCTTTCGGGCCTAACCTTGACTTGAAAGGGGCCGGGGCTTAAGTGCGGGCGATCCCCTGGGGGCGTAGCTCAGTTGGTTAGAGCGCCGGCCTGTCACGCCGGAGGCCGCGGGTTCGAGTCCCGTCGCTCCCGCCACCGCTTTCAGCGGCTGGCGAATGTCCGCCCCGGGGGAGTCGCAAACCGTCGCAAATATCGGAAACTGAACCCTTTTTCGTGTTGACGGAGAACGCGCGCGGCCTTTCGTAGCCTTGAAAGGCAGGGGTCCGTGGGCTAAGCCAAACACGTCTTTCGAACTGTTCGCATCTGCGGGGTCGAAAGGCGCTCCCGGGGGATCTTGGAACTCGGAGCGGCGGCATCGGGGCAGGGGGCTCCGGACGCACGCGAGGCAGGCATGAACGCGCTGATCGTCGATTATCTACCGATCGTCGTCTTCATCGGGGTGGCGGCGGGGATCGGGCTGGTGCTCCTGATCGCGCCCTTCCTGGCGGCCTATCGCGCCCCCGACGTCGAGAAGCTCTCGGCCTACGAGTGCGGCTTCAATCCCTTCGACGACGCGCGCATGAAGTTCGACGTGCGTTTCTATCTCGTCGCCATCCTTTTCATCATCTTCGATCTCGAAGTCGCGTTCCTGTTTCCATGGGCGATCACGTTCGGCTCGCTCGGCTGGTACGGGTTCTGGTCGATGATGATTTTTCTCGGCGTGCTGACCGTCGGGTACATCTATGAGTGGCGCAAGGGAGCGCTGGAATGGGATTGACGGCACCCGCGGCTCCGAAAGGGATCATCGATCCGCGTACCGGCGGTGTGACGCGGAGCGACGATCCGTTTTTCTCGGGCCTGAGCGACGAGCTCGCCGACAAGGGTTTCATCGTCACGAGCGTCGATGACCTTGTCACCTGGGCGCGCACCGGTTCGCTGATGTGGATGACGTTCGGGCTCGCGTGCTGTGCCGTGGAGATGATGCAGGCGTCGATGCCGCGCTACGATCTGGAGCGCTTCGGTTTCGCGCCGCGCGCGTCTCCGCGCCAGTCGGACGTCATGATCGTGGCCGGGACGCTGACCAATAAAATGGCGCCGGCACTGCGCAAGGTCTACGACCAGATGCCCGAGCCGCGTTACGTGATATCGATGGGGTCGTGCGCGAACGGCGGCGGCTACTATCACTACTCCTACGCGGTGGTACGCGGTTGCGATCGCATCGTGCCGGTCGATATCTACGTGCCGGGATGCCCGCCGACCGCGGAAGCCCTTCTTTATGGTGTGCTGCTCCTGCAAAGGAAGATCCGCCGCACCGGAACGATCGAACGCTGAGGCCGGTGGTCCATGGACGAGACGCTGCGCGAACTCGGCGAACAAATTGCACAGGCGCTCTCGGGCGCGGTGACCGCGCATGGCGTCGCGTTCGGCGAGTTAACGATCGAGGCCGATGCCGCGAAGGTCGTCGAGGTAGCGAAATTTCTGCGTGACGATCCGCGCTGCCAGTTCGTCAATATTATCGACGTTTGCGGCGTCGATTACCCTTCGCGCGATCGGCGCTTTGACGTCGTCTATCACTTCCTTTCCCCGAAGCAGAACCGGCGCATCCGCCTGAAAGTGCAGGCGGATGAGTCAACGTTGGTGCCGTCGCTCACGGGAGTCTTTCCGGGCGCGCTGTGGTTCGAGCGCGAGGCGTATGACCTCTACGGCATTCTCTTCACGGGTCACCCAGACCTCCGCCGCCTCCTCACCGACTACGGCTTCGAGGGATATCCGCTGCGCAAGGATTTCCCGCTGACCGGTTTTGTCGAAGTGCGCTGGGACGACGACGCCAAACGCGTGCTGTACGAGCCCGTGCGGCTCAATCAGGAATTTCGCGATTTCGATTTCCTCTCGCCGTGGGAGGGCGCGGACTACGCGCTGCCCGGCGATGAGAAGGCGCCGCCGTCCGGCGGGAAGGAGGGCGCATGAGGCCCTCGCTCAAGCCGGGCCTGAAGCATCAGCTTCGCTTCAAGGTGACGGACCGGCAGACGGTGCCGAACTTCTATCCGGAATCGCCGATGTTCGCGAAAATGCCGGCGGTGCTCGCGACCGGCTACATGGTCGGGCTGTTCGAATGGTGCTGCACGGAATTGCTCAACGAGCATCTCGATGCCGGCGAAGGCAGCCTCGGCGTACATGTCAATTTCAGCCATCTCGCGGCGACACCGCCGGGCCTGACGGTGACGGTCGACTGCGAGGTGACGGGCGTCGATGGTCGCCGTGTGAGCTTCCACGTCCGCGGTCATGACGGCGTGGAGTTGATCGGCGAGGGCGACCACGACCGCGCCGTGGTGAACTACGAAAAATTCAATGTCCGGGCCGCGGAGAAGGCGCGGACGGCGCTTGCGGGAGCGAGCGCATGAACGAGCACAATATCCGCAACTTTCAGATCAACTTCGGGCCGCAGCATCCGGCGGCGCATGGCGTGCTGCGTCTCGTGCTGGAACTCGACGGCGAAGTCGTCACGCGGGTCGATCCGCATATCGGGCTTCTGCATCGCGGCACCGAGAAGCTCATCGAGCACAAGACGTATCTGCAGGCGATCCCCTATTTCGACCGGCTCGACTATGTCGCGCCGATGAATCAGGAGCACGCGTTTTGCCTCGCGATTGAGAGGCTACTCGGCCTTGAGGTGCCGAAGCGCGGTCAACTGATCCGCGTGCTCTATTCCGAGATCGGCCGTCTCCTGTCGCATCTCCTCAACGTCACGACGCAGGCGATGGACGTCGGTGCGCTGACCCCGCCGCTCTGGGGCTTCGAAGAACGTGAGAAGTTAATGGTGTTTTACGAGCGCGCGTCAGGCTCTCGTATGCACGCGGCCTACTTCCGGCCGGGCGGTGTGCATCAGGATCTCCCGCCGCAACTCATCGATGACATCGAAGCATTCTGTGCGAACTTCCCGCGCGTGTGCGACGACATCGAGACGTTGCTGACGGGCAACCGAATCTTCAAGCAGCGCAACGTCGATATCGGCGTGGTGTCGCTCGACGACTGCTGGGCGTGGGGGTTCTCGGGCGTGATGGTGCGCGGCTCGGGTGCGGCTTGGGACCTGCGCAAAGCGCAACCTTATGAATGCTACAACGAGTTCGACTTCGATATTCCGATCGGCAAGAACGGCGACTGCTACGATCGCTATCTCATCCGCATGGAAGAGATGCGGCAATCCAACAGGATTATGCAGCAATGCATCGCCAAGCTGCGCTCACCGGAAGGTGCAGGGCCGAGCACGACCAAGGACAATAAAGTCGTGCCGCCGAAGCGCGGGGAAATGAAGCGCTCGATGGAGGCGCTCATTCATCACTTCAAGCTTTACACCGAGGGTTTTCACGTGCCTGCCGGTGAAGTGTATGCCGCCGTCGAAGCGCCGAAAGGCGAATTTGGCGTCTATCTCGTGGCTGATGGGACGAACAAGCCCTATCGTTGCAAGCTGCGCGCGCCAGGTTTCGCGCATTTGCAGGCCATGGATTTCCTCTGCCGCGGCCACATGCTCGCGGATGTGTCGGCGGTGCTGGGCTCCATCGACATCGTGTTCGGGGAGGTCGACCGCTAATGGCCGTTCGCCGCCTCGCCCCCGCCGATGTGCAGCCGAAGGATTTTGCCTTCTCGGCTGAGAATCTCACCTGGGCGAAAAAACAGATCGAAAAATATCCGCCCGGCCGGGAGGCGTCTGCGGTTATTCCGTTGTTGTGGAAGGCGCAGGAGCAGCATGACGGCTGGTTGCCAGAGCCCGCAATCCGCTACGTCGCGGACATGCTCGACATGGTTCATATCCGCGTGCTCGAGGTTGCGACCTTCTACACGATGTTCAATCTGGAGCCGGTCGGGAAATTTCTCGTTCAGCTTTGCGGCACGACGCCCTGCATGTTGCGCGGCGCGGAAGACCTGAAGGCCGTATGCGAGCGGCGGATCGGTCACCAGCATCACGTCACCAAGGACGGCAAGTTTTCGTGGGTCGAGGTGGAGTGCCTGGGCGCCTGCGTGAATGCGCCGATGGTGCAGATCAACGCGGATTTCTATGAAGACCTGACGCCGGCGAGTTTTGACAAGCTGCTGGACGACCTGGTCGCCGGCAAGAATCCGAATCCGGGCCCGCAGGTCGACCGTCAGTTTTCTGCTCCGCAGGGCGGCCTGACGACACTTACCGACCCGGCAATCTATGCGACGGCTCCGCGCAGCGGCGGGCCGGCGCTCGACGACAGCAACGCCAAGAAGCCGGGAGCGGCTGCCAATGTGCGCGAGGCGGGCGTGCCGAGGCCGCCGGTCGGCGACAGCTCGGGCCCGAGGCAAAACTGATGCTCGCGGACAAGGATCGCATCTTCAAGAATCTCTACGGGGTCCACGATTGGGGCCTCGAAGGCGCGCGTGCGCGCGGCGCCTGGGACGGCACGAAGGGCATTCTCGAGAAGGGCCGCGACTGGATCATCAATGAGGTGAAGAACTCGGGCCTGCGCGGGCGCGGCGGTGCGGGCTTTCCGACGGGACTCAAATGGTCGTTCATGCCGAAGCAGTCGGACGGGCGGCCGAGCTATCTCGTTGTCAACGCCGACGAGTCCGAACCGGGCACCTGCAAGGACCGCGAGATCATGCGTCATGATCCGCATTTGCTGGTCGAGGGCTGCCTGATCGCCGGCTTCGCGATGAATGCGATTGCGGCTTACATCTATGTGCGCGGCGAATTCATTCGCGAGCGCGAGCGGCTACAGGCGGCGGTCGATCAGGCTTACGAGGCCGGACTGATTGGGAAGAACGCCTGCGGCTCCGGATACGACTTCGATGTGTTCGTGCATCACGGAGCGGGGGCGTACATCTGCGGCGAAGAGACGGCGCTGCTTGAAAGCCTTGAAGGCAAGAAGGGCCAGCCGCGGCTGAAGCCGCCGTTTCCGGCCAATGTTGGCCTCTATGGTTGCCCGACGACGGTGAACAATGTGGAGTCGATCGCGGTTGCGCCGGACATCTGTCGCCGTGGTGCCGGCTGGTTCGCGGCGATCGGCCGGCCGAACAATACCGGCACAAAGCTCTTTTGCATTTCCGGCCACGTGAACACGCCCTGCAACGTCGAAGAAGCCATGGGCATCACCTTCCGCGAACTGATCGACAAGCATGCCGGCGGTATCCGCGGCGGCTGGGACAATCTGCTCGCAGTGATCCCCGGCGGTTCGTCGGTGCCGTGCATTCCGGCGTCGGCATGCAACGACGAGCTTTATATGGACTTCGATACGCTGAAGAATCTGAAGTCCGGTCTCGGCACTGCCGCCGTGATCGTGATGGACAAATCGACCGACATCGTCCGTGCGATCGCGCGCATCTCCTATTTCTACAAACATGAGAGCTGCGGCCAGTGTACGCCGTGCCGTGAAGGAACGGGCTGGATGTGGCGCGTGCTCACGCGCATGGCCGAAGGGCGCGCGCAGAAGCGCGAGATCGATCTGCTGCTTGATGTTGCCGGCCAAGTCGAAGGCCACACGATCTGCGCGCTCGGCGACGCGGCGGCTTGGCCGGTGCAGGGCCTGATCCGGCATTTCCGCGGCGAGATCGAGCGCCGCATCGACGAATATTCCGCCAATCCGCACGGTGATCCCGTGCGCGTG
Source organism: Xanthobacteraceae bacterium (assembly GCA_025929595.1). Classification (GTDB taxonomy): domain Bacteria; phylum Pseudomonadota; class Alphaproteobacteria; order Rhizobiales; family Xanthobacteraceae; genus JAUSIF01. The sequence goes on along the minus strand of JAICQA010000017.1, from coordinate 4,100 downwards.
GCGGCGGAGTGAAGTCATGCCGAAGCTGATTGTCGACGGCAAAGAGATCGAGGTCCCGGCGGAGTTCACGCTCCTGCAGGCTTGTGAGGCGGCGGGTGCCGAAATTCCGCGCTTCTGTTTCCACGAGCGGCTGTCGATCGCCGGCAACTGCCGCATGTGTCTCGTGGAGCTGGTCGGCTCGCCGAAGCCGGTCGCTTCCTGCGCCTGGGCCGTGCGCGACTGCCGCCCCGGTCCGAAGGGCGAGCCGCCGGTCGTCAACACGCGCACGCCGATGGTGAGGAAGGCGCGCGAAGGCGTGATGGAGTTCCTGCTGATCAACCACCCGCTCGACTGTCCGATCTGCGATCAGGGCGGCGAGTGCGATCTGCAGGATCAGGCGATGGCCTATGGCGTCGACAAGTCGCGCTATGTCGAGAACAAGCGGGCGGTCGAGGACAAATATATCGGGCCGCTGGTGAAGACGATCATGACGCGCTGCATTCACTGCACGCGTTGCGTTCGCTTCACGAGCGAAGTCGCTGGCGTTTCCGATCTCGGCGCGATCGGCCGCGGCGAGGACATGGAAATCACGACCTATCTCGAGCACGCCATGTCGTCCGAGCTGCAGGGCAACGTGATCGATCTCTGCCCGGTCGGCGCACTGACTGCGAAGCCTTACGCTTTCCAGGCCCGGCCGTGGGAGTTGATCAAGACGGAGTCGATCGACGTCATGGACGCTGCGGGTTCGAACATTCGCGTCGACACGCGCGGCCGGGAAGTGCAGCGCATCTTGCCGCGCACCAACGAGGCCGTGAACGAGGAATGGATTTCAGACAAGACGCGCTTCATCTGGGACGGGCTGCGCACGCAGCGGCTCGACCGGCCTTATGTGCGCGTGAACGGGCGGCTTCAGCCGGCGAGCTGGAACGAGGCCTTCGCGGCGATCGCCGCCAGGGTAAAGCAGGCGGGGGCAAAAAGGACGGGCGCCATCATTGGTGACCTCGCGAGTGTCGAGGAGTCCTTCGCGATCAAGGATCTGATGACGCGCATCGGTTCGGCGAATGTCGACTGCCGCCAGGATGGCGCGGCGCTCGATCCGATACTTGGGCGGGCGAGCTATCTCTTCAACGCGACGATTGCCGGCATTGAAGAAGCGGACGGCCTCATCATCATCGGTTCGAATCCGCGCAAGGAAGCGCCGGTCATCAACGCGCGCATCCGCAAGCGTTGGCTGCGCGGTGGTTTTCCGATCTGGATGGTGGGTGAGGCCGCGGATCTCACGTATCAGTATCAGCACCTCGGCGCGGGTGCGGAAACGCTTGCGAAGCTGGGCGGCGAGGCGCCGGGCAAGATGGAGCGGCCGCTCGTGCTGGTCGGGCAGGGCGCGCTCGCGCGCCCTGATGGCGCGGTCGTGCTTTCGCTCGCGGCCAAGGCGGCGGTCACCGCAGGCGCGATCAAGGACGACTGGAACGGCTTCTCGGTGCTGCACACCGCTGCTTCGCGCGTGGGCGCGCTCGACGTGGGCGCGGTACCGGGCGAGGGCGGGCTCAACGTTGCCGGCATGCTGGAACCCAAGGCGCTCGAGGTTCTCTTCCTGCTCGGCGCGGATGAAGTCGATGTGCCGGACGGGGCGTTCGTCATCTATCTCGGCACGCACGGCGACCGTGGGGCGCATCGCGCCGACGTAATCCTGCCGGGAGCGGCCTATACGGAAAAGAACTCGACCTATGTGAATACCGAGGGTCGGCCGCAGTTGGCGAACCGTGCGGCGTTCCCGCCTGGAGATGCGCGCGAGGACTGGGCGATCCTGCGCGCGCTGTCCGACGTGCTTGGCGCCAAGTTGCCCTATGACTCGCTCGTCGGCCTGCGGCGCGCGGTTTATGAGCGGCATCCGCATCTGGCGCTGACCGACAGCATCGAGCCCGCGAGCGCGGCGGCCGTCGAGCAACTTGCCGCGCGCGGCGGCAGAACGGAGAAGGCGCCCTTCCAGTCGCCGGTGCGCGACTTCTATCTCACCAATCCGATCGCGCGCGCTTCGGCCGTGATGGCCGAATGCTCGGCCTTGGCGGCGCGCAAATTCGCGACGGCGGCGGAGTGAGACGATGAGCGTCATTTTCTTCGTCTACATTCTGCCGGTCCTGATCATTGCGGGGCAGAGCGTGGCGTTGCTGACCGCGCTCCTGATTTTCATCGCCTATATTCTGCTCGCGGACCGCAAAATCTGGGCGGCGGTGCAGCTCCGCCGCGGGCCGAATGTCGTTGGGCCGTGGGGGCTCCTGCAAAGCTTCGCCGATCTTCTGAAGTTCGTGCTCAAAGAGCCGATAATCCCGTCGGGCGCGAACAAGGGCGTGTTCCTGCTCGCGCCGCTGGTCTCCTGCGTGCTCGCGCTTGCCGCATGGGCCGTGATCCCCATTCATCCGGGTTGGGTGATCGCGGAGATTAACGTCGGCATCCTCTACATCTTCGCGATCTCTTCGCTTGGCGTGTACGGCATCATCATGGCCGGCTGGGCCTCGAATTCGAAGTATCCATTTCTTGCCGCGCTCCGGTCCGCCGCGCAGATGGTGTCCTACGAAGTTTCCATCGGCTTTGTGATCATCACCGTGCTGATGTGCGCGGGCTCGCTGAATCTGACGAAAATCGTCGAGGCGCAGGACGGGCCGTGGGGGATGTTCGGCTGGTACTGGCTGCCGCTGCTTCCGATGTTCGTGATTTTCATCGTGTCGGCGCTCGCTGAAACCAACCGGCCGCCGTTCGATCTCGTCGAAGCGGAGTCCGAGCTCGTCGCGGGTTTCATGGTCGAGTACTCGTCGACGCCGTATCTCCTGTTCATGCTCGGCGAGTACGTGGCGATCATGACTATGTGCGCGATCGGGACGATCCTGTTCCTCGGCGGATGGCTGCCGCCGTTCCCCGTTGCGCCGTTCACGTGGCTGCCGGGAATCTTCTGGTTCATCCTGAAGCTCAGCTTCCTGTTCTTCCTGTTCGCGATGGCGAAGGCGATCGTGCCGCGCTACCGCTACGACCAGCTCATGCGGCTCGGCTGGAAGGTCTTCCTGCCGATCACGCTTGTCATGGTGGTCGTGGTTGCGGCCGTTCTGATGTACTGGGGGCTGGCGCCGCGATGAGGATGGAGACAAGCCATGCTCCCGTTCTGGAGTCTCGCCGGCGCGCTGATCGGCGCGATACTGGGCTATGTGAATTTTCGCGTGATTGTCGGCGTGCTGGAGCCGCGGCTGCGCGCGCTGGACAACTCGCAGACGCCGGCCGCGCGAGCAGACTTCGAGCAGCGGATCGTGTGGCTAAGACGGATTTTTCTTACACTCGAGGTGGCCATTCTGGGGGCGGTTGGCTGGTTCGCCGGCTCGTTGATCGGAGGGTAGCGTCATGAGACTCGATCGCGCCGCACGATCCCTGTTCCTGAGCGAGTTCGTGTCGGCCTTCTTCCTGGCCATGCGCTATTTCTTCCGGCCGAAGGCCACGCTCAACTACCCGTTCGAGAAGGGCCCGATCTCGCCTCGGTTCCGGGGCGAACATGCGCTACGCCGTTATCCGAATGGCGAAGAGCGCTGCATTGCCTGCAAGCTCTGCGAAGCGATCTGCCCGGCGCAAGCCATCACCATCGAGGCCGGTCCGCGCCGCAACGACGGCACCCGCCGCACGACGCGCTATGACATCGACATGGTGAAGTGCATCTACTGCGGACTCTGCCAGGAGGCCTGCCCGGTCGATGCCATCGTTGAGGGGCCGAACTTCGAGTTCGCGACCGAGACGCGCGAGGAGCTTTATTACGACAAGGAGCGGCTGCTCGCGAATGGCGACCGTTGGGAGCGCGAGATCGCGAAGAACATCGCGCTCGATGCGCCGTATCGGTGACGCATGGAAGTAGCCGCGCTCTTTTTCTACCTGTTTGCGAGCGTCATGCTCGCGTCGGCTTTCATGGTCATCGCCTCGCGCAATCCCGTGCACTCGGTGCTGTTCCTGATCCTCGCCTTCGTGAACGCGGCGGGGCTGTTCCTGATGCTTGGCGCGGAATTCCTCGCGATGATCCTCGTGGTGGTTTATGTCGGCGCGGTCGCGGTGCTGTTCCTGTTCGTCGTCATGATGCTCGACGTGGACTT
>JAICQA010000352.1 GCA_025929595.1 Xanthobacteraceae bacterium | reverse complement strand
TGCGTGACGTCGCGGTGGTATCGCCGAACGCATCGAAGCGACCGGCCAGGACGTAGAGCCGCCATCCCAGATAGAGCGCTCCCAACGCCACGACGAGCGCGATCGTCAGGTCGCGGGCACTCCGCATCCACCCGGTAAAGGCGTTTTCAAACAGCCCAACGGTGATGTGCTCGGTGCGGCGCGTCACGGAAGGAAGTGCTGCAAAAACAAGCGACAGCATGAGCAACTGGGTCAACTCGTAGCTGCCCTGGAGCGGTGAGTTGAACAGGTAGCGACCGGCCACGTCGATCGCCGTCACGGCCATCATGGCAAAGAGAATAGCCGCCGCGATCAGGCCGAGCGCGACGTCGCCGGCACGTGAAACGCCCGCCCCTATCCGGTACTCAGGATCGACGGTCTTCAGATTGTCGATGTCGGACATGCCCCCTGCCCCATCCGACGAAAACATCCGGCCGCCCGCAACGCGGGCGGCCGGATGCCGGTCGGATCAGTTCGTGGCCTTCAGCTTGGCTATTTCGTCACGATACATCTTGAGGGCCGCAGGACCGTCGACGCCAAGCGACTTCGCGTCCTTCAACCAATCCGACTCGAGGAAGGCGGTCTTGGACTTGATATCGGCGATGAACTTGTCGCTCGCCTTCACGCGCTTGACGCCCGCTTTCTCCATCGCCTCGATGCCGGCCTTGTCGGCTTCGTCCCACGCCTTGGCATGGATGCGGGCGAGATGCTCGCCCGACACGGACATCAGCGCCTTCTTGTCCTGATCGGAGAGCTTGTCGAACTTAGCCTTGTTCATCACTACCGCCCAAGACGAGCTATAGAGGCCGCCGGGAATGATGGTCTGCGCCTTGACGCTGCCGTCGAGCTTGAAGACCTTGAAGGCTTCCGACGGGAAGAACACGCCATCTGCAACGCCCTTGGAGAGAATGTCGTGCACTTCGGTGGCGGGTGCTGCGACATTCACGCCGCCGAGCGCGGGGTTGATCTTGTCGATGATGCCGCCGCCGACGCGCATCTTCTTGCCCTTGAAGTCGTCGGTCGTCGTGACCGGCTCGCGGCTCATGATCGTGCCGGGGCCGTGGGTGAAGACCGCGAGAACAACGACGCCCTTATGCTCGTTGACCTTGGCGAAATACTTCTCGTGCACGCGCCAATAGGCGACCGAACGCTGCATGGCGGTGTCGCCGACGAAAGGCAGCTCGGCAATGCTCGGCAGCTTGAAGCGGCCAGGCGTATAGCCGTGAACGGCAGTCGCGATGTCGGCGATACCTTCGAAGGCGAGGTCGTACTGGCGCGGCGGCGCGCCGAGCGATGCGGGCGGGAATTCGATTTTGATCCGCCCGTTCGATGCCTTCTCGACTTCGGCCGCCCAAGGCTTCATCGCCAGCAAGAGCTGGTTATGGGTCGGCGGCAGCCAGTTGTTGTAGGTCAGGGTCGTCTGGGCGTTCGCTTTGTCTCCCGCGCCCGCCAACGCCGCGGCGGCAACGATCAACGACATCCAGCGCCATTGGGTCATGGCTTTTCCTCCTCCCATGAGCCGGCACTTTGTCCGGCAATTCTTATTGTCGGCCGGCCCGGACGGGCCGGATTGTTATGAACTATATCGTTAGTTGTGGCGCTGTACACCCGGACATTGGCCCGGCGCGCCCGGATTATTGACCGCGCTGGTGGCCGACCAGATCGGCGAGTTGCCGCAACCCGCCTTCGAAAATGCGCGAGAAAATGCCCTCAACGGTATTCAGCGGCGCGCCCTTGGGCTCGAATTCGCAGGTCCAGTGCACGGTCGATTGGCTGGGGCCGCGTTCGTGCACGATCATCGTCGCCTTATGCCGGCCGACCGGCACCGCGCTCTGGACAATGCTGTAGCTGACGCGCCGCGCGGCGTTGTCGTGCTCGAGCAGATCCTCGACGACCGTGCCGCCCGCCTTCAGATAAAGCGTGCGGCGGCGACCGTCATTGCTCAGTTCGCTCCGGTCGACGCCGGCATTCCATTTCGGCAGGCCGTTGAAGTCTCCGACCACCGCCCATACGTCGCTCGCGCTTACCGGCAGGTCGATGGTCTTGGTGACTGACCCGCTCATGCCCGCCCCCGCGTGCCGCTACATTTCGATGATGAGATAATCTTCTTCGACGGCGACGGAGAAGGTCTCGGCCACATACGGCCCCTTCACCAGTTCTTCGCCGGGCTCGACCTTGACCTGAAACGCGCGAACCTTCGTGGATTTCGGGTCGCACCAGGACTGACCGGTGCGGATGTCGAATTCCCAGCCGTGCCACGGACAGCGAACGAATTCGCCCTTGCGCTCGATGCGGTACTTGCCCGGCCCGTCGGACAGCACGATACCCGTGATCATGCCGGCGCAGAGCGGGCCGGCCTCGTGCGGGCAACGGTTGGAAATCGCGAAATATTCGCCGCCGATATTGAACAGGCCGATCTCGCGGCCCTTCACTTCAACGACCTTGTGCTCGCCGGGCCTCAGCTCGGCGGCCTTCGCTACAACATGACGACTCATTGATAGCTGTAAACCGCCTTCGCATTGTCGCGGAAGACCATCGCCTTCTGTTCCGGCGTGAGATGAAACTTGAAGGCATGGCGCGGATGGTCGAAGTCCCAATGCGGATAGTCGCTCGAGAAGACGAGACGATCCCAGCCCAGCCAGTCGATGATCTCGCCGAGATGCTCGGGCTTCGTCGGCTCCTCGATGGGCTGGGTGGTGAACCAGAAATGATCGCGCAGATATTCGGTCGGCTTGCGCTTGAGCGGGATCTCGGAGCGCATGCGCTCCCAGTGCTTGTCCATGCGCCAGCCGAGCGCCGGCGCCCAGGTGAAGCCGCCCTCGATCAGCACCACCTTGAGCTTCGGGAAGCGGTCGAACACGCCCTCAAAAATCAGGCTCGTGACCACGCCCTGCATGGCGGTGAAGAAGCTGTAGTGCTCCTGCATGTAATAAGTGGGCCAGCCCGACGGCGTGGACGGATGGCCGCCACT
>JAICQA010000163.1 GCA_025929595.1 Xanthobacteraceae bacterium | reverse complement strand
CTTCATTGCGACCGGAGAGGTGCTCGATTCAGCTGCTCGCGACGCCATCGTCAGGGCTTTCGGCTGCGGCGTTATCGATGTCTACGGGGCGAGGGAAGTGGGACCGGTGGCATTTCAGTGTCCCGACGGCGAGGGCTATCACCTGTGTGCCGAGACCGTACTCTGCGAGTTGCTCGACGAAGAAGGGAAACCGGCTGAACCTGGCGCGTATGGACGCGTCGTTGTCACCCCGCTCTACGAGTACGCGATGCCGTTCATCCGCTATGATCTTGGCGATTACGCCAAGCTTAGCGAATCCAACTGCGCCTGCGGGCGAGGTCTGCCTTCGGTGGATCGGATCGGAGGACGATCACGTCATCTATTCGTGATGCCGGACGGCTCACGGCGGTGGCCGCCCGTCGGTCCGATTTCGAAGTCGCTGACAAGATATCTGGCTTACCGGCAGATTCAATTTGTTCAAGTCGCCGTCGATCTGCTCGAACTCAGATATGTACCTGAGGTGGATGCCGCCAAGCCAGATGCCGAAGCAGTGGAAAGGCTCATGCGAACGGAGTTTCATCCGCAACTGGTCGTGCGGCTGATGCCGGTCGATCGCATCGAGCGCGGCGCGGGGATGAAGATCGAACAATTCATATCGCGCGTCGCAACGTGAGCGCGCGGTCGCTTCGCCTCTACGGTCAGGTAATGTCCGGCACGCAGGCACCAAACTCCGGATCGAAGATCTCGCCCGGCGGGCATACCGCGTTCGGCGATTTCTTCAGCGAGTTCAGGATCGTCGGAATGCCCATCCAGATCGTCGGGTCGTCCTGACGGTGGCGCGCGATCAGCGGCTTGTCGCGCTGTCCGAAATAGACCTTGAGGCCGGCCCAGACGCCCTTGTAGTCGTCTTCGCCGATCCGGCCTTCGAGCGAGAACGACGCCATGTTGCGCGGCGCGAGCGGAATCGCCCATTCGCCGCCGAGCGCGAGCGCGTGCTTGCCGCCGAGATAGCGGTGGCCGACGGTCACGCGCGCATTCTCGTTGTAATAGTAGTGCAGGTTGATCTGATCGAAGAAGCGCGTCTTGATGTCGTAGGTCTCGAAGACGGTCGGGCTGATCAGCGCGGTCTTGTTGCTGCCGGACTCGATGCCGACGATTCCCTGCAGCGTCCACGGGCCATTGTAATATTCGCCTTCAACCGCGAAATGGCTCGCATGCACGCCGCCGATGCGATCGAGATGCGTATAGGAGGCGTACAAGCCGAGCAGGCCAACTGCCGGATCGCGCCAGAACAGATGCGCGCCGACCTGGCCGAAGAAATCCCCGGTGGCGCCACCCGCGATGCCGTCGAGCTGCAATCCGTAGCGCGTCGCGAGCGGGATCGTGACCGCTCCCTTGACGCCGCCGAAGCCGTCTTCGTGCAGGACGCCGCCGAACAGCTCGCCTTTCCAGTTGACTCCATCCACGGCCGGGAAGGGTGGGGGCGGTGCGTAGGGTGCTTTGACCGCAGCGTCGGCGGCCTGCACGGAGAACGTGCTGAGGAAATACGCTCCCACCACTCCCGTCAGCATCGACGTTGAGTGCAGATAGGTATGCAGCGGCATGATCACCCCCAAAAAGGGATCCCGTCTGGTGGTATCATGATGACTCCATGGGTGGCCGGGAGTCATCAGGACGGGAACTTGCGAACAGCAAAAATCCGCTGAAGTTGTAATTTTGCACCATCCCACTAAATGCGTGCAATTCAACGAAAAACCGGCGCCATTGGGGCGGCGCCGGTTGAGTATGTCCGTGAAGGCTGCGGGCCGGGATCGCCGGCCGAGTCGGGCTTAATGCAGCGAGAGGGCTGTCCCCGCGATGGCGAAATTCACCCCGGTCTTGGCCTCGACGCTGACCGGCTGCAGCGAAATCGTCTGGTGCGAGCCGCCGACCAGGACATTCGCGCCAAGGCCGACGACGATCGCAGCGCCGGCGCTTGCGCCCGCGTAGTTGCCGCGCAGGACGCCCGGATCGATGCGCGCCGTCGGCGCCCAGACGCGCCAGATCAGCACTTCATTGCGCGTGATGCCCGCCTGCAGACCCAGGCTCGTGCTGCGGGCGCGGTAGTCGAACGCCTGACCCCAGTCGGTGAAGAAGCGGCAGCTGTAATCCTTGAGCGCGAGAATGAGCGAAACGCCGCCCGGCGAACGGCATTCGAGCGTGCCGACCGCCACCTGATGCGCGGACGCGGGTGCATTCATGAAAGCGAGCGAAGCGAGGGTGATAGCGGCGAGAGCAACACGACGGATCATTGCAAAAACTCCCCTTTCGGACACAGGACTGAGGCCCGGAACGGGCGGCAACCTGGCCCTCCCAATCCCCGACGAAATGTGAATAGCGCGCCCATGCGTGGCGCAAGCGTGGCGGATTTCCGGCGAACGCCCGGTTGTCAGGAATGCTGGCAAATCGGCCACAGGTGACTAAAACACCACAAGGACAAGACGGGGCGCGAAATGGCCGGACCGAAGCCGCCTTCCTTCGAGACGTTGAGCCTGCATGCCGGCCAGCACCCGGACCCGGTGACGGGCTCGCGCGCCGTGCCGATCTACCAGACCACGTCCTACGTTTTTCAGGACACCGACCATGCCGCCGCGCTCTTCAACCTGGAGCGCGCGGGTCACATCTATACGCGCATCTCCAACCCAACCATCGCCGTGCTGGAAGAGAGGCTCGCGGCGCTGGAAGGCGGCGTGGGCGCGGTCTGCACGGCGAGCGGCATGGCGGCGATGCATCTCGCCATCGCGACGCTTCTGTCGGCGGGCGACCAAATTGTGGCGTCGGCCTCGCTCTATGGCGGGACGATCAACCTGCTCGCGCACACGCTGCCGCGCTTCGGGATCGAGACCACGTTCGTGAAGCCGCGCGATCACGACGGAATGCGCAAGGCAATCAAGCCGAACACGCGGCTGATGATCGGCGAGACCATCGGCAATCCGGGTCTCGAAGTGCTCGACATCCCGAAGGTCTCGGAGATCGCGCATGCGGCCGGCATTCCGCTCCTGATCGACAACACCTTCGCGACGCCGTTCCTCAGTCGTCCCGTCGAGCAGGGCGCGGACATCGTCATGCACTCGATCACCAAATGGATCGGCGGGCATGGCGTGGCCATCGGTGGTGTGCTCGTCGATGGCGGGCGGTTCGACTTCATCAAGTCGGGCAAGTTTCCGACGCTGACCGAACCTTACGGCGGCTATCACGGCATCGTTTTCGCGGAAGAATTTGGGCCGTCCGCTTTCGTCATGCGTGCGCGCACCGAAGGCTTGCGTGATTTCGGTGCGTGCCTGTCGCCGACGAACGCGTTTTATCTGTTGCAAGGGATCGAGACGCTGCCGATCCGCATGGAGCGCCATGTCTCGAACACAGCGGCGGTGCTGGAGTTTCTGTCGAAACACAAATCGATCGAATGGGTGCTGCACCCGTCGCTCGACACGCATCCCGACCATGAGCTCGCGAAGAAGCTGCTGCCGCGCGGGGCCGGTTCGATCGTGAGTTGCGGGATTGCGGGCGGACGTCAGGCGGGGCGGAAATTCATCGAGTCGCTGAAGCTCGCGAGCCATCTTGCCAATGTCGGCGATGCCAAGACGCTCGTGATCCACCCGGCCAGCACGACGCATCAGCAAATGAATGCCGAGCAACTGAAAGAAGCGGGACTCGGCGAGGAGCTGGTGCGGCTTTCGGTGGGGCTCGAGGCGGCGAGCGATATCATCGAAGATCTCGACCGGGCGCTGCGCGCCTCGCAGAGAGCTTAGGCACGTGTCAGTGCAGATGCCTTAGCTTGTCGGGGTTCCGCATGACATAGATCGCCGCAATCTTTCCATCCTCAAATTCGAGCGCCGTCGTCTGAAGTTCGCCATCGGCCTCCAATGTGACGAATCCGGGCAATCCGTTGACGAATCCGGCGCGGACAAGTTTCGAACCTTTCTGCCGGAAGAGCGCCGCGAGTGCTTCATGGAATTTCATGACGGCATCGAATCCGGCGATCGGCTGCATGGCGGCCGAGCGCTTGCCGCCGCCGTCCGCATGAACGCTGACATCGGCCGCCAGCATCGCTGCCAATGTTTTCATGTCGCCGCTGCGTGAGGCAGTGAAGAAAGCGTTGGCGAGCTCAAGACCGCGTTCCTTCTCCACCCGGAAGCGCGGCCGCGCTTCTCGGATATGGTTGCGCGCGCGGGCTGCGAGCTGGCGGCAGGCGGCGGCGTCACGCTGGATGCTGGCCGCGACTTCCTCGAAGCCCAGCCCGAAGACATCATGCAGCAGGAAGGCCGCGCGCTCGAGCGGCGAGAGACGTTCCAGCGCGAGCATCAACGGCAAGGTGACGTCCTGATCTTCCTCCTCTTCCAGCACGGGCTCGGGTAGCCACTCGCCGACATAGGTTTCCCGCTGCCGTTGCGCCGACTTAAGCCGGTCGAGGCAAAGGCGTGTGACCGTGCGGCGCAGGAACGCCTCGGGCTCACGCACCTCGTTGCGGTCGGTCCCCATCCAACGGATGAAGGCCTCCTGCACCATATCCTCCGCGTCGGCCACGGAACCGAGCATGCGGTACGCAACCCGCATGAGCGTCGGACGCAGCGGCTCGAAGCTGGCCGCTGCGCCCTCATATTCGCGATCGACGCCTGCCATCATGCGGCCGCCTGGGCGGTGGACTTCGCTTCGGCCGCATCGGTGAACATGCCGAAGCCCACCGCGATGCGATTCCACCCGTTGATGACATTGACCATCAAGGTGAGCTTGACCTGCTCCTGCTCGCTGAACTGCGCCTGCAGGGTTTCGTAGGCGCTGCCGCGCGCGTATCCTTCGGAGAGCCGGGTCAGTGCCTCGGTCCAAGCGAGCGCGGCGCGTTCCCGGTCGGTATAGCAAGGTGCTTCGCGCCAGGCCGACAGCAGGTAGATGCGCTGCTCGGTCTCGCCGTTCGCGCGTGCGTCCTGCGCATGCATATTGATGCAATTGGCGCACCCGTTGATCTGGGAGGCGCGGAGCTCCACGAGCCGGACCAGCGCCGGTTCCAGGCTCGAAGCAATGGCGAGCGACGCGGCGGTCCACTTCTTCATGAGTTCAGGGGCGGCGGCAAATAGATCATTGGGGGTCATGGTTCGCTTCCTTCTGTTGGTTTCAACACCATGACGAGCCGGCCCCCGCCCGTGTGACATCCACGCCCGGAATTCGCTGCACTTGATAATAAGCGACCAAGCGATGCCGCTAAGGCGTCGAAGGCTAAGTGCTTGAGGAGCCTGCAGCGTGGGGGCATTGTAACGCTGGTTGAGGGGGTCGGGCGGAACCATGAAACTCGTCGTGAAGGGCACGGACGTCTATTGCGCGACGGGCGGCAAGGCGTTCGATGCAAAGCTGCCGCTGTTCATGTTCCTGCACGGCGCCGGCTTCGACCACACGGTCTGGCAGCTGCTTGCACGCTGGTTCGCGCATCGCGGTGCGGCGGTGCTGGCGCCCGACCTGCCGGGGCACGGACTGTCCGGCGGCGCTCCGCTGAAAAGTATTGACGAAATGGCCGACTGGACGGCTGCGCTCATTGAAGCCGCGGGCGCGGAACAGGCAACGATTTTCGGCCATTCGATGGGGTCGCTGATCGCGCTGGAGACGGCATCGCGTCACCCTTCGAAAGTGACCGCGCTGGCGCTGGTCTGCACCGCTGCGGAAATGCGCGTGTCACAGGCGCTGCTCGATGCGGCAAAGGCCGACGACCACGCGGCCATCGACATGATGAATCTTTGGGGACACGGGCATCACGCGTCGCTCGGCGGTTCGCTCGCGCCGGGATCGTGGATGTTGGGGGGCGGCGAGAAGGTGCTGGAGCGCGCGGCGGCGGGCCTGATCCATAACGATCTCGTTGCCTGCAACGAATACAAGAGTGCGCTCGATGCGGCCGCGAAAGTAAAGGTGCCGGTGACGGTGGTGCTTGGCGAACGGGACGTGATGACTCCCGCGAAATCCGGCCGCGAGCTGGCGGCGGCGATCGCCGGCGCGCGCACGGTCACGCTCACGGACGCCGGGCACATGCTGACGAGCGAGCGGCCGGACGAGGTTCTCGCGGCCGTGCGGCATCTGGCGCCGGGACGGTAGGCGGATTCGTTGGCCGATTCATGTCCGCTCATTCCCGCGCATAGCTCGCCGGACGGCGAGCGTTCGCTCGCCTATGCGGGAATCCAGTCTGGGTCCCCGCTTGCGCGGGGACGAGCGGAGGAGTCCGTCTGATCGGAATCGACCCGTCACTTCACGCCGATCTCGTACTTGTCGTAGCTCTTCATCGAGAGCAGGCAGCGCTTGTCCTTGTCCTCGAACACAAAGACATGCACCGAGTCGTTCGCGGTCGTGACGCGGCAGAAGACGCCGGGCTTGGCGAGGTCCTTCG
>JAICQA010000074.1 GCA_025929595.1 Xanthobacteraceae bacterium | reverse complement strand
CGAGGGCAGGCAGGCGGTGCAGGCTCTGTGGCCCGACCACGATGTCGACCGTCGGCGCGCGGCGGATGATTTCTTCGCCTTCGGCCTGCGCGACGCAGCCCGCGACGGCGACCAGAACTTTGCGGCCTTCGGCGGCCGCCTGTTGTTTCAGCGCACGCACGCGGCCGAGCTCGGAATAGACCTTCTCCGCGGCCTTCTCCCGGATATGGCAGGTATTGAGGATGATGAGGTCGGCGTCGTCGGGCGTCGCCGTTTCCGAATAGCCCTCGCGCGCCATCGTGTCCGCCATACGAGTCGAGTCGTAGGCGTTCATCTGGCAGCCGTAGGATTTGACGTAGAGTCTGCGGGATTTGCTCATCGTGCCGTTGGCGCCGGGTTCTGCGCCGTTCGTGACGTTTGCATCTGCCTTTTGCTTCAACCCCGGTTGGCCCGCGTTCCCGTCTTCTTTTACCGGCTTTCGGCGGTGAGGGAAACGCCCGTCATTTCGCCCACGGAATCGCCCAAAGTGGCCGATGCGGCTCGCCGCGGCTCGCGTCCCGCGAGCGCCGACGAGGTCATGCGGCGGACTGCATCTTCGGTCAGGCGGGCGAGCTGCTTGCGGTCGGTCGCGGGTTCCACTTCGAGGGGCACGCCGAAAGAGACGGTCACGTCGATCGCGCCTTCCTGCAAAACGCGCTTCAGATGCCGGACAAGGTTGGTTTCGCCGTAGCACGCGGCGACAGGACGATGCTGACGCCCCATCGGGATGCCTTGCAACCTGGTGTAGGCGATCGACACCGGCTGCACATAGCCGCGCCCGCCCTGGTCGAGCGCTTCTTTGAGCGCGCCGAGCAGCGCCGAACGGAACGGCAGCACGAGATTGCCGTCGCTCGCCGTGCCTTCGCCGAACAGCACGACCGGGTCGCCTTCCGACATGCGCGACGCGATCAGCTGATTGACCGCGCCCGTTTCCTGCCGCCGCGACCGGTTGACGAAGATCGATCGCTGCAGCTTCGCGAACAGTCCGAACAGTGGCCAGCGCTCGATCTCGCTCTTCGCGACGAAGACGAGCGGTGCGATCGAACTCAGCACGATGATGTCGAGCCAGGAACAGTGATTGGATACGAGCAGGAGCGGCCGCTCGCCGGCCGGCGCGCCGCGCACGCTCACGCGCACGCCGAACATGCGGCGGCAGATATTGTGAAAGAGCCAGGGGATCCAGCGCCGCGACGGCAGGCCGAGCCTGACCGAAATCCATTGCAGCGGGATGCCGATCAGGCTCACGACCGCCATCACCAGGAGCGCGAATGTGACGCGGATCATCGTGTGTCAGGATTTCTTGTCGTCGAGCGGCACGGCGTAAAGCTCGAGCCGGTGATCGACCAGCTTGTAGCCAAGCTTGCGCGCCACCGCCTCCTGGAGCTTCTCGATCTCTTCCGAGCGGAATTCCATCACTTCGCCCGTGCGCAGATTGATCAGGTGATCGTGGTGCTCGTCCGGCGCCGGTTCATAGCGCGCGCGCCCCTCGCGGAAGTCGTGGCGCTCGACGATGCCGGCGTCCTCGAGCAGCCGCACGGTGCGGTAGACGGTCGAAATCGAAATCTTGTCGTCGATCTTGGCGGCCCGCCGATAGAGTTCTTCGACGTCGGGATGATCCTGCGCTTCGCCGATCACACGCGCGATGACGCGCCGCTGTCCGGTCATGCGCATCCCGCGGGCAATGCAGGCCTCTTCGATGGCGGTCAGTTTTTCTTCGGCCACGCCCAAATCCCGGGTTTCTGCAGGAGCGGCGGATTTTACGGGCCGCGTCGGCGCGCGTCCACCCGAGCATTTTCCGGCGAAAGCCTGTCCGGACTTGATCCGGGATGGGTACCGGTTCGCCGTAGAAAGTGCGACCAAACAAACAAGTCCGTTAATCGAGACTGCGGCGCATGATCAGCGCCGCTGCCGGAGGCTTGCCCGCCTCGGCATAATAGCCGGGCCGCTCGCCGACCTGCTCGAAGCCCGCGCCCGCATAAAGACGAATGGCGGGTGCGTTGCCTTCGTCGACCTCGAGGAAAACCTGCCGCGCGCCGTGGGCGGCAAGCCGGCCAAGATGCCTTGCGATCATTCGCCGCGCGAGCCCGCGGCTCTGTTCACTGCGTGAAACGGCGACCATCAGGATTTCCGCTTCGTCCTCAATGATGCGGGAAATGACAAAGCCGCAGATCGAGCCCGTGCCGCCGCTTGCGCGCGCGACATGGCAGACCGTGCTGCGCTCGGCGAGCAGGCGTTCGAATTCGCTTTCACTCCAGCCATGCAGGAACGCGTTCGCGTGAACGCGGGCCAATGCGCCGGCGTCGGCGGCGCGCGCATCGAAGATCGCCGGCTCGGGCCGGCGGAACAGCGATTGCAGGAAAGCGATCATCGGCGCGGCAGTTTGGCGGCGTCCTGCGGCTTTGCGTCGGGCGAGCGAAGATAAAGCGGCCGTGGAGGCGACGTGGCGATTTCGGCGCGCGCGCCAAGGCGCGCAATCCAGACAATATCGGGTGCGGCGCGCGCATCGACGAGCAGCGGGGCGGGAATCGATGTCGGCCACTGCCCCGCGAGCAGGTTTGCGCCGGAGCCGATGATGCGCACCAGTCCGATCGCACAGGAGCGGATCGCCTCGGCCATGCTCACGACGCGCGGTGTCACGAGCTTGCGGCCGCCGGCGCCGATCATCTGCAGATAAAAATTGTTGTGGCGGGCGTCGATCGCGCCGACGATCGGCACGGTTTCCGTCTCGGTCACATAGGGAGCGGTGAGGGCGTCGAGCGTCGAGACGCCGACGACCGGCTTGTCGCTCGCGAGCCCGAAGCCGCGCGCGGCCGCGATGCCAACCCGCAGGCCCGTGAAACTGCCGGGTCCGACCGTCGTGACGATGCGCTCCATGTCTTCGAAGTCGACGCGCGACGTGCGCACGACACGCTCGACCATCGGTATGATCGCTTCCGCATGGCCGCGGTCCATGTCGATCGATTCCGCGGCGAGTATCTCGCCGAGTCCGGCGTCGTAAACCGCCGCGGCGCAGGAGCCAAGCGCAGTGTCGATCGCAAGCACCGGCCGCTGCCCGGGATAAATACTGGACGTGCGCTCATGCGCCGCCGAATAGTCCGGCCCGCCGTTTTCGCTGCGATGATTGCTGGACGACAAGGGGCCCCTAACCCGTGCCGGAATCCGCCGTCAGATCGGGCGGACTTCCACCACGTCCGGCACGAAGTGGCGCAGAAGGTTCTCGATGCCGTTCTTCAGCGTGGCGGTCGAGGACGGGCAGCCGGCGCAGGCGCCGCGCATGTTGAGATAGACGACGCCTTCCTTGTAGCCGCGGAAGGTGATGTCGCCGCCGTCGTTCGCCACCGCCGGACGCACGCGCGTCTCGATCAGCTCCTTGATCGTCGCGACCGTACCCGCGTCTTCGTCGGCGAAGAACTCATCGCCGTCGGAGTCGCCCGATGCAGTCTCGCCGCGCAACAGCGGCTCGCCCGAGAGGAAGTGTTCCATGATCGCGCCGAGGATCGCGGGCTTCAGATGCGCCCATTCGCCGTCCTTCTTCGTGACCGTGATAAAGTCGTGGCCGAAGAACACGCCGGTGACGCCGTCGACCTCGAACAGCCGCTCGGCGAGCGGCGACTGGGACGCGGCCTTTGCATCGCGCAGGTCAAGGGTAGCATTGGCGAGCACCGCCCGGCCGGGCAGGAACTTGAGCGTCGCCGGGTTCGGCGTGGTTTCGGTCTGAATGAACATATCGAGGCTCCGTTCGCGGCGGTTCAAGGCCGCCGGAAAATCTGATTTTCCCCTTCAATCTAGGCGTTCCCGGTCGGTTCCGGAAGGGGCGGAAAATCTCGTTCCCCGGCCGGCCGCCAACGGCGGCGCTTGGCCGGGACACGAGACTACGCCATCGCGTCGAGCTCTTCGTCCTTCAGATGTCCGGGCACGAGGGTGATCGGGATTGGGAACGTCCCGGAGCCGGCACCCGCGATTGAGGCGACGAGCGGGCCGGGACCTTCCTTGCCCGTTCCGGCGGCAAGCACGAGGATCGCGATGTCCTCGTCCTCATCGATGAATTTCAGGATTTCTTCGGCCTTCGCGCCCTCGCGGAAGACGCGCTCGGGGTCGATGCCGGCGAGATTGCGGGCGCGTGCGGCGAAGTGATCGAGACGGCTCTCCGCTTCTTCGCGCGCTTCCTCGCGCATGAGGTCGCCGACTCCGAACATCTGCTGCACGTCCTGGCCGCCGACGGTGACGGCCGCGAACAGCACGAGCTTGCCACCCGTACGCGCCGCGCGCCGCGCGGCGTAATAGACGGCGCGATCGCATTCCGGCGTCTCATCGACGACGACGAGAAATTTCCGCAGATGTCCGGGCTCGAAACTTTTTCGCTTCGCGCTCATGGCCTCGT
Organism: Xanthobacteraceae bacterium; assembly: GCA_025929595.1. Classification (GTDB taxonomy): domain Bacteria; phylum Pseudomonadota; class Alphaproteobacteria; order Rhizobiales; family Xanthobacteraceae; genus JAUSIF01. The sequence continues at coordinate 5,435 of JAICQA010000074.1, read as the reverse complement.
TCCGCCGTCATCCCTATGCTGCCATGCGCCCCGTACGGGCGACAAGTCAGCTATGGACCAACCCGACAATGTCCTTGACAGAGCGAATGACCGGCGCGGCGATCTTGCTCGCGCGCGCGGCGCCGTCGGCAAGAATGCCGTCAATGTGTGCAGGATCCTGCACGAGGCGTTTCATCTCGGCACCGATCGGGCCGAGCTTCGCGACCGAAAGATCGACGAGCGCGTTCTTGAAAGTCGAGAACTGCGCGCCGCCGAACTGCTTCAGGACTTCCGCCGGCGTTGTGTCCGCGAGCGCGGCGTAGATGCCGACAAGATTGTCGGCTTCGGGCCGGCTCTCCAGGCCCTTCTCCTCGCCAGGCAATGGTTCGGGGTCTGTCTTCGCCTTGCGGATTTTCTGCGCGATGGCGTCCGCATCGTCGGTGAGATTGATGCGCGAGTAATCGGAGGGCTCCGACTTCGACATCTTCTTGGTGCCGTCGCGGAACGACATGACTCGCGTAGCTGGTCCCGAGATCAGCGGCTCGGTCAGCGGGAAGAAACCGTCCTTGAAGCCGAGCGACGCGATGCGTTCGGCATAGTCGTTGTTGAATTTCTGCGCGATGTCGCGCGTGAGCTCCAGATGCTGCTTCTGGTCCTCGCCGACCGGCACATGCGTCGCACGATAGGCAAGAATGTCGGCCGCCATCAGTGACGGATAGGCATAAAGACCGACCGAAGCATTTTCGCGATCCTTGCCCGCCTTCTCCTTGAACTGCGTCATGCGGTTGAGCCAACCCAGACGCGCGACACAGTTGAACACCCATGCAAGCTCGGCGTGTTCATGCACCTGGCTCTGGTTGAACACGATGTGTTTCGTCGGATCGATGCCGCAGGCGATGAAGGCCGCGGTCACTTCGCGGATGTTTTTGGTGAGCTCTGCGGGGTCCTGCCAGACGGTGATGGCATGCAGGTCGACGACGCAATAGATGCAGTCGTACTTCGTCTGCAACTCGACGAAGCGTTTGATCGCGCCGAGATAGTTTCCGAGATGCAGGTTGCCGGTGGGCTGCACCCCTGAGAACACCCGCTCCTGAAACGCGGCCATCCAAGTACCCTTTCGATCAGCGCCGGGTCATGCCACGCGCGCACCGTCCCATCAAGCCGCATGGGCCGGTCCCATTCGCCCAAAGTTGCGGCGGCGTAGCCTGTTTGCTACGGCCACGCATCCGCTGGAGGGGTTCATGGCCGCAACTCGTTACGACGTACTCGGCATCGGCAACGCGATCGTCGACGTGCTCGCCCGCACCGACGACGATTTTCTCGTCGCGCACAAGATGCCGAAAGGCTCGATGTCGCTGATCGACGAGGCGCAAGCCAGACTGATTTATCAGGCCATGGGGCCGGCGACGAAAGCCTCCGGCGGATCGGCTGCGAACACGATAGCGGGCGTCGCTTCCTTCGGCGGCCGGGCCGCCTTTGTCGGCAAGGTCAAGGACGACGAGCTCGGCCGCGCCTTCACCCACGATATCCGCGCCATCGGCGTCGCCTTCGATACGCCGCCCGCACAAGACGGGCCGACGACGGCCTCCTGCTATATCTTCGTGACGCCCGACGGCGAGCGCACGATGAACACGTATCTCGGTGCCGCGCAGAATCTCTCGCCCGCCGACGTGATCGACCAGGACATCGCGGACTCATCGATCACCTATCTCGAAGGCTATCTCTGGGACCCCAAGGACGCGAAGGAAGCCTTCCGCAAGGCTGCGAAGATCGCGCACGGGGCAGGGCGCACCGTCGCGTTGACGCTCTCCGATTCGTTCTGCGTTGATCGCTACCGCGCCGAGTTTATTGAGCTCGTCAAGGGCGGCACCGTCGATCTCCTGTTCGCGAACGAGCACGAGCTGAGGAGCCTGTATGAGACCGGCGACTTCGACGCTGCGCTCGAAGCGCTGAAGAGGGACGCGAAGCTCGGGGTCGTCACGCGCAGCGAGAAGGGCGCGGTGGTGGTCGGCGCCGGCAAGACCGACGCGGTGCCGGTATTCCCGGTGCAGCGTGTGGTCGATGCGACCGGCGCGGGCGATCTCTTCGCCGCGGGATTCCTGCATGGTTACGCGAAGGGCCTGCCGCACACGGACTCCGCGCGCCTCGGCGCGCTCGCGGCCGCCGAGGTCATCTCGCATATCGGCGCCCGGCCGCTGAAGAAGCTGTCCGATCTCGCGAAAGAGAACGGGTTGAAGGTGTAACGACTATCCGCTGATATTGAACGCCGCGAGCGCCGCCATGTTCACCAGATCGGAATCCTTCGCGCCGAGCTGCACGATCTGAACCGACCGGTCGAGGCCGACCAGAAGCGGCCCGATCACCGTCGCGCCGCCGAGCTCCTGCAGCATCTTGGTCGAGATCGACGCCGAGTGGAACGCCGGCATGATGAGGACGTTCGCCGGCCCGGACAGATGCAGGAACGGATAGGCAGATGTGAGATCGCGGTTCAGCGCGACGTCCGCCGCGAGTTCGCCGTCCACCTCGAAATCCACGCGCCGTTCGTGCAGGAGCTTCACCGCGCCTTGCACGTGCTTGGCGCGCTCTCCCGGCGGATGGCCGAAAGTTGAAAAGGCAAGCATCGCGACGCGCGGTTCATAGCCGAGGCGGCGCGCGACGCCTGCGGCCTCGACCGCAATGTCCGCGAGGTCTTCGGCGGTCGGCATCTCCGTCACCGCGGTGTCCGCGACGACCACCGTGCGGCCGCGAGCGAGCACGAGCGAGATGCCCATGACGCGATGGCCGGGCTTCGGGTCGATCACCTTGCGAATGTCATCGAGCACGACCGAGTAATTGCGCGTGACGCCCGACACCATCGCGTCGGCGTCGCCCAGCGCCACCATGGCGGCGGCGAAGGAATTGCGGTCCTGGTTCACCATTCGCTGGCAGTCGCGGAACAGGAAGCCTTTGCGCTGCAGGCGTTCGTAGAGATAGTTGGCGTAGTCGGCGTTGCGCGTGGACAGCGCCGCATTGTGGACCTCGATTGTCTCGGGGAGCTCGACGCCCGCCGCCTGCGCCATCGCTCGCACGCGATCCTCGCGCCCCACCAGTACCGCGGTGCCGAGTGCCTGGTGCACGAAGCTCAGCGCGGCGCGGATCACCTGCTCCTCTTCGCCTTCCGCGAACACGACCCGCTTCGGCGCGCGCCGCACGCGCTCATAGACGCGCGCGAGCACGCCCGCGACCGGGTCGCGCCGGGTGCGAAGCTGCTGCTGATAGGCGTCCATGTCTACGATGGGCTTGCGCGCGACGCCGGTGTCCATCGCGGCTTTCGCGACCGCGGGCGGCACGGAATAAATCAGCCGCGGATCGAACGGCACCGGGATGATGTAGTCGGGCCCGTATTTCGGGCGCGCGCCATAGGCGGCCGCCACTTCGTCCGGCACGTCCTCGCGCGCGAGATCGGCGAGCGCCTGCGCCGCCGCGACCTTCATTTCCATATTGATCGTGCGCGCGCGCACGTCGAGCGCGCCGCGGAAGATGTAGGGAAAGCCGAGCACGTTGTTGATCTGGTTTGGATAGTCCGAGCGGCCCGTCGCCATGATCGCGTCGTCGCGGATCGCCGCCACTTCTTCCGGCGTGATCTCCGGATCGGGATTGGCCATGGCGAAGATGATCGGCTTCTCGGCCATCGACGCGATCATCTCGGGCGTATAGGCGCCCTTGACCGACAAACCGAAGGCGACGTCCGCGCCCTTCATGGCGTCGGCGAGCGTGCGTGCTTTCGTTTCCACCGCATGCGCCGACTTCCACTGGTTCATGCCGTCGGTGCGGCCTTTGTAAACGACGCCCTTGGTGTCGCACAGGATGACGTTGTTCGGTGCGAGGCCGAGTGACTTCAGCAACTCCACGCAGGCGATGCCCGCCGCCCCCGCGCCGTTCACGACCAGCTTGGTCTTGCGGATGTCGCGGTCGGTTAACGTCAGCGCGTTGATCAGGCCGGCGGCGGCGATGATCGCCGTGCCGTGCTGGTCGTCATGGAAAACCGGGATGTCGAGCAATTCGCGCAGACGCTGCTCGATGATGAAGCACTCCGGCGCCTTGATGTCTTCGAGATTGATGCCGCCGAAGGTGACGCCGAACGGCTTCACGGCGGCGATGAATTCATCCGGGTCCTCGGTCGCGCATTCGAGATCGAAGGAATCGATATCGGCGAAACGCTTGAAGAGCACCGCCTTGCCTTCCATCACAGGCTTCGCCGCGAGCGCACCGCGATTGCCGAGGCCGAGGATCGCCGTGCCGTTCGTGATCACGGCGACCAGATTGCCCTTGGCGGTCAGGTCATAGGCGCGGTCCGCGTCTTCGGCGATGGCGAGCACCGGCACCGCGACGCCGGGCGAATAGGCGAGCGAGAGGTCGCGCTGCGTCGCCATCGGCTTCGTCGCCATGATTTCGAGCTTGCCCGGCCGCCCGCGGCTGTGAAATTCGAGCGCTTCCTGGTCGGTGAACTGCGGCCTTTGGCGGCGCGGCTTCGTCTCCGGCTTGGTCTTCTTGTTCTCGGCATCCATACGCAACATCCTTACGCGCCGCATTCGCGGCCAAGTGGGCAAGGTAGCCGAGCAAGCCGCTGACAAACAAGGACTTCCGGTGGAATGAAACCGGGGCGCAATTCACTTCGGAAAGCGCTTGGTCTAGCGTCGAGCCGATGCGTGGCGCGCAAGCAAAAAAAGAAGCTGAAGGTGAATCCGAGCCTGTGACCGGCTCGGAGCCGGTCGAGGCTGTTCTGCCGGGCGGCTCTTCGGCTGCCGATGCCGCACGTGTTACTCCGATGATGGAGCAGTTTCTCGAGATAAAGGGGGCCAATCCGGGCTCGCTGCTCTTTTATCGGATGGGCGATTTCTACGAGCTGTTCTTCGAGGACGCCGAGATCGCCTCGCGCGCACTCGGCATCGTGCTCACCAAGCGCGGCAAGCATCTCGGCGCCGACATCCCGATGTGCGGCGTGCCGGTCGAACGCTCGGAAGAATATCTGCACCGGCTGATCGCGCAGGGTCATCGCGTCGCCGTCTGCGAGCAGACCGAGGATCCCGCCGAGGCGAAGAAGCGCGGCGCGAAGTCGGTTGTTCGGCGCGGGGTCGTGCGGCTCGTGACGCCGGGCACGCTCACCGAAGACTCGCTGCTCGAGGCCCGGCGCAACAACTGGCTGATGGCGGTCGCGCGCGGCCGTCCCGCAAGCGAGGGTGACGCGCAGTTCGGGCTCGCCTGGCTCGACATCTCGACCGGCGAGTTTCATGTCGCGGAAACCGACGGAGCCCGGCTCGCCGCCGAAGTCGCGCGCCTTGAGCCCGGCGAAGTCGTCGTCGCAGACAGCCTGCATGACGATCCGGAGTGGCGCGGGTATTGGCGCTCGCTGCCGGCGGTGACACCCGCCACGAAGGACCTTTTTGATGGGGCGAACGCGGAGCGCCGTCTTGCGG
>JAICQA010000056.1 GCA_025929595.1 Xanthobacteraceae bacterium | reverse complement strand
CGTGGGAAAGCGGGAAAACCCGCCTATGCGATGAGGGGAGAAACGCCATCATGGTCGATCGAATTTGGCTCAAGCACTATCCGAAAGGTGTGCCGGCGGAGATCGATCCGTCGGTCTACGAGTCGCTGGTCGACCTGATCGACGAAAGCTTCGAAAAGTTTCGCGACCGCGACGCCTACATCTTCATGGGCAAGACCATGAAGTACAGCGAGGCGGAAGAAGCATCGCGCTCGCTCGCAGCTTTCCTGCAATCGAAGGGCCTGAAGCAGGGCGCACGCGTCGCCATCATGATGCCGAACGTCCTGCAAAACCCGATCGCCATCGCCGCCGTCCTGCGCGCCGGCTACACGGTGGTGAACGTCAATCCGCTCTACACGCCGCGCGAGCTCGAGCACCAGCTCAACGACTCCGGCGCCGAGGCGATCATCATCCTCGAGAATTTCGCCGCCACGCTGCAAAAGGTGCTGCCGCGCACGAAGGTCAAGCATATCGTGCTGGCAAGCATCGGCGAGCTGCTGGGCTTCAAGGGCACGATCGTGAATTTTGTCGTGCGCCGCGTGAAGAAAATGGTGCCGGCCTATGCAATTCCCGACGCCGTGTGGTTCGCGCACGCGGTTGGCATCGGCAAGCGGCTGCCATTCAGGAAGCCGAAGCTCACGCATGACGACGTCGCCTTCCTGCAATACACCGGCGGCACGACCGGCGTCTCGAAAGGCGCCACGCTGACACATCGCAACGTGATCGCTAATGTCCTGCAAAGCGACGCGTGGCTGGTGCCGTCGCTGCAGAAGCCGCCGCATGTCGAGCAGCTCATCTTCGTGACGGCGCTGCCGCTCTATCACATCTTTGCACTCACCGCGTGCTTCATGCTCGGCACGCGCGTCGGCGGCGCGCTGCTTCTTATCGCCAATCCGCGCGACATCGCAGCCTTCATCGGCGAGCTGCGCAAATACAAGGTCAACTTCCTGCCGGCGGTGAACACGCTGTTCAACGCCATGATGCAGCATCCCGACTTCGACAAGGTCGACTGGAGCCTGCTCAAGGTGGCGATCGGCGGCGGCATGGCCGTGCAGAAGGCGGTGGCGGACCGCTGGTTCGAGAAGACCGGTATTCCGCTCTCGGAAGGTTACGGGCTCTCGGAGACCTCGCCGACGCTCACCGTCGTGAGCCCCGAGATCACCCAATACACCGGCACGATCGGCTTCCCCGTGCCCTCGACCGAGATCGTCATCCGCGACGACGATGGCAAGGACGTGCCGCTCGGCCAGCCGGGCGAAATCCTGGCGCGCGGCCCGCAGGTGATGTCGGGCTATTGGCAGCGCCCGGACGAGACCGCGAAGGTGATGACCGCCGACGGCTTCTTCCGCACCGGCGACATCGGCGTCATGGACGAGAAGGGGCAGGTGAAGATCGTCGACCGCAAGAAGGACATGATCAACATCTCCGGCTTCAACGTCTATCCGAACGAGGTCGAGGACATGGCGGCGCAATGTCCCGGCGTGCTGGAGGCAGCGGTCATCGGCATTCCCGAGGGGACGGGCGAGGCGGTGAAGCTGTTCGTGGTCAAGAAGGACCCGAACGTCACCGAGCAGGACATCCGCAAATTCCTCGCCGAGCGCCTGACCAACTACAAGCGCCCGAAATACATCGAATTCCGCGCCGATCTGCCGAAAACCAACGTAGGTAAAATCCTCCGCCGGGCGTTGCGCGAGGAAGCGGAGGGAAAAAAGAACGCCGCCTGAGCCACTTCGGCCCTCCGGTAAGAGTTCCTTCACCCTGTTCGCGTAGCGATCATGCAGTTGGGCGGAGGGGCGGATGACTCAGACCGCGGCGGCATTGCGCGTTCCAGAATCTCTTCCGGAAGCGGTGCAGGATTCTCGCCGTGGCTCGCTCGCGGACATCGGCGAGCGCGGCGGACGTCTCGGTGTTGAGATCGCCGACATGGCCGGGCTCGTCGGCGACCTGACGCGGCTCGGGCGCGAGCAAAGCGAGCAGGCGAACGCCGCCATCGACGCCGCCCGCCAGATGAGCGTCACGAATGCCGAGCTCGCCTCCAAAATGGATGAGGCGAGCAATTCGGCGGCCGCCACCCGTGCGACTTTAAGTGAAGCGACCGCGAGCGTCTCAGGCGCGCTTGCGCGCGCGCTTGAAGGGATCGGGACGCTGGGCGAGGGCGCAATCGGCCTCAAGGGCTCGATCGGCGAGATCGCCGGAACGATCAAGCTCGTGCAGGACACGAGCGAAGCCATTCAGCAGATCGCGCGCGAAACGCAAATGCTCGCGATCAACGCCAATGTCGAGGCGGCGCGCGCCGGCGACGCCGGCAAGGGCTTCGCGATCATCGCGGACTCCATGAAGTCGCTCGCGGACAAGATACGCTCCTTCACCGGGCAAAATCAGAAGAATCTCGAAGAACTCGCTCGTACGCTCCGCAATCTGCTCGAAAAGTCGGACGGCAATGCCGAGATCGCGCAGAAGGCGATCGCAGACTCCACAAGCGCCCGCGAAGCCGCCGGCACGCTGCAAACGCTGGTCGCGTCCGCGCAGCACCTCACCGAAGACATCGAGTCGATGGCGCAGTCCGTGGAGAGCAACAGCAACTGCTACGAGGTCGTTCACAAGGAACTGACCGGCCTCGCCGACACGGTCGAATCCTGCGACGCCAATCTCGCGCGGGCGCAGAAGCGCGTCGACTCCATCCTCGGCATCAGCGAGGACTTCATTCTGTTCATCGCCGAAAGCGGCATCGAAACGCCCGACACGCCGATCGTGCAGCTCGCGCAGGACACCGCCCGGCAGATCGGCATGGTTTTCGAGCAGGCCGTCGCCGCGGGTGAGATCGGCATGAACGATCTGTTCGACGAGAAGTATCGGCCTGTCCCGAACACCAATCCACAGCAGCACATGACGAAATTCGTGACCTTCACGGACCGGGTGCTGACGCCGATCCAGGAACCCATCCTCGGCATGAACCCGCGCATCACCTTCTGCGCGGGCATCGACCGCAACGGCTTCCTGCCGACGCACAACAAGAAGTACTCCCATCCGCAGGGACCGGACTCGGTCTGGAATTCGGCGAACTGCCGCAACCGCCGCATCTTCAACGATCGCACCGGGCTTTCGGCCGGGCGCAGCACGCGCTCGTTCCTGTTGCAGACTTATCGCCGCGATATGGGCGGCGGGCAATTCGTGCTGATGAAGGATGTCTCCGCGCCGGTTTATGTGCGCGGCCGCCACTGGGGCGGTTTCCGGATCGGCTTCAAGGTCTGACGCGCGACGCCACTCGGCCGCGATCGGGAAAAACCCGCACACGCCTCGGGACATGCCGTGCCTGCATCGGGCATCCCTGCCTTGCCGCATCCGCAATAACCCGCTCATCCAAAACGGTTCCGAGGCGTTAGGACATGGGGCTTCAGCGCAGGGAGATGTCCGATGGCAACTTCGGCTACCGCACCCAGAGTGGAAACCAGTGACGGGCCGGCATGGGCCTATGCCCTGCTCGGCATCGTCTTCGTCATCGCCGGCATCTATGTGCTCGGCAATCTTGTCGCCGCCAGCATCATCACGGCGTGGCTGCTCGGCTTTGTCGTCCTCGTGGCGGGCGCCGCCGAGGTCATTCACGCCTTCTATGCCAAGAGCTGGGGCGGCTTTGCCTACAGTCTCCTGATCGGCGCGCTCTATCTCATCGCGGGCTGCGTGCTCGTATTCAATCCGCTCGGCGCGTTGCTGCCGTTGACACTGGCCTTCGGTGTGCTGGTGCTGGGTTCAGGTATCGTCCGTATCGTGATGGCCTTTCGCTATTGGGCGCACGCGGGCTGGATGCTGCTGATCTCGGGCCTGATCGGAGTCGGAGCCGGCGTCATCATCCTGTCCGGCTGGCCCGTCACCGGCCTGTGGGTGCTCGGCCTCGTCGTCGGCATCGATCTTCTGTCCTATGGCTTCTGGTGGATCGCCTACGCGTTCACCGGTCGCCACGCGCATGCCTGAAGAAAAATTCTGTTTCCTCTCCTGAGGAGGCCGCCGCCGCAAAAAAACGGCCTCACCCTGAGGAGCGGCCCGAAGGGCCGCGTCTCGAAGGGTGGGGCCGTTACTCTAAGGCGTTGGCTACGCCGCCGCCTTCTTCCGATTCGCCTCAAGGCGAGAGTCAACCAGGGCCACCGTCGCGTCGATCACCGGATGCGACAGGCCCTTCTGCTTCGCGATCAGTTGCACGAGCTTGTCGGCGCGCTCGATGTTCGGCACGCCGTTGTTCAACGCACGCGCGGCAGATGCCGGCCGCGACAGCGACTGCGCCGCCGCTGCGTATTTCTCGAACGGCACGAGATCCGACGGTGCGGCGCCGAGTCTCACCACGAGGTCGTTCACGAAATTATAGACCGAGCGCGAGGTCTCGATGTCGCTGTGCACTGCTTCCTGAGCGGTGCGCATGCCGTCGGGCGTGATGCAACGGTAGTTGCCCGCGAGCAGCATCGCCCATTTGGCGAGCGGCACGAAGATCGAGTCGTAGGCCTTGAGCTTCACCGGTAGTTCGATCTCGCCTTCCGGCGCATCGAAGCGAGCGGCTTCCACGTCCGCCTCGAGCTGCTTCAGGATCGCCGTGTGCTTCGGATCGTCGAAGCGCGCGACCTTGAAGTTCGTTGGCAGCGTCACCTGGAGGAAGTTCACCTTCTCGTCCGGCGGACGGATCGCCTGCGGGTCGGGCGAGCAGAGCGTGAGGCGCCCCGGCTCGAAATTGTCCCACACCGTCGGGTCGGTATAGGCCGCGCGCAACGCGTTGTGATCGAGACCCGGGATGCGCTTCACATAGGGCAGGGGCGGCATGTTCATGATCGACATGCACGGCACTTTGGACTTGGCGACCGCGTCGAGGAGTTCGCGCACGCCGGGCGAGCGGTACTGCGGTTCCTGCATGGCGAGGCCGATGAGGTCGTAGTCGGCCGGGTTCACGCCGGCCGCACCCGTCGCCGAGACCTTGCCCGGCAGCTTGCGCGAGTCGAGCAGGACCTGATCGGCGCGTCCGCGTACGGGCATGCGCACGCGGAATCCTTCGCTGTTGATGAGATCGGCTTCCGCCGGCAGGCAGACGAGCTTGATGGAGTGGCCGCCGAACATAAGTTTGGAGGCGAGGAGCGAGCCGTAAGACGCGCCCATGATTAGAATATTGTACGTTGCCGCCATGACGCAGTTTCCCCTTGCGTTTAGCGAATGATGATTTTGTTTTTCCGATGCTGCGTTCGTCTCTATCGGACGATTGAGCGATCGAATGAGCGCATCGTAGGAGGCGCGGCGAGGGGAGGCAATTCCTGATTCCGCAGGGCAGAAGTGCTTGCGGCCGGCAGTTTCTGCGCTGCGAAGATTTGATGGTGCGCCGCGCCATCAACGTGATTGCCGGCCGCGGAGCCGTCCCGGTGGACTAGGGGTTCGCGTCGTATTTGCGCTTTTCACCCATTGCGCGCACAAGCGGCGCAGGAACGTTCCGCACCGCCGCGAATTGACAAAACGGCTGGGCAGCGGCGCAAGAAAGCAACCAACGTGTCAATGGTTTTCCCCAATCCCAGCCGCAGCTACGACGCGGCGCGGAGCGTGATCCGCTTCTGGGGTCATGACCGCTCGATGGAAAGTTCGTTCCTTGTGACGGCCGATGCCTTGCTGCGCATTCAGCCGGATTTGCAGCCCGACGAGGCGGGCCTGCTGCGCGCTTTCGATTCCAATCGCGAATTGATCCACGCGGCTGCGGCGCGGGTCTATGCGCGCGGTCGAAAAGGCTCCTATCAACTGAACGCGAACGACTTCTGACCGCGCCGCACGGTTGCGCTTAGTCACGACACGGCCGGCTTGTCGCGGCCGGATGCCGATCGCGCAGACTCCAGCAACCACAAGAAGGAAATCGAACATGAGCGACGAAACAACCCGGCCCAAGAACTTGCGGGCTAATGCGGTGCCGACCGACGGCTATGTGCTGTCCATCGACGGAAAATTGAAGGCACGCTACGAAACCGAAGGCGAAGCAACGGCGGCGGGCACAAAGCTCAAACAGAACTTCCCGGTGATTCAGGTCTCGGTATTCGACGCGGTTGCGCGTACCTATGCGCCGGTCGAGTTGCTTGAGAAGTGACGGGACGGTCTGAACGTCTCGCCTTCCGGCAGCCGCTCGTCGTTCTATAATCCGGCGACTTTGATGCCATTGCGTGCGCGGGCAGGCTCCGCGGCGCCGCGGAGGCCCCATGCCCTATGAACTGTTTTACTGGCCCGAGATTCAGGGCCGCGGTGAATTTGTCCGCCTCGCGCTCGAAGAGACGGGCGCGAAATACGTCGACGTCGCGCGCGGACCCGGCGGCACCGAGAAGATGATGCGGCTGATGCAGGATGGATCGCTTAAGACGCCGTCCTTCGCGCCGCCGTTTTTAAAGTCAGGTAAGCGCATCATCGGCCAGACAGCGAATATCCTTCTCTATCTCGGGTCGCGTCACGGACTGGCCCCGAAGGGCGACGCGGGATCGCTTTGGGTGCATCAGCTTCAGCTCACGATCGCCGATTTTCTGGTCGAGATTCACGACACGCATCATCCGGTCGGCGCCAACTTCTATTACGAGGATCAGAAGCCGGAATCGAAGCGCCGCGCGGAGGACTTTCGCGAGAGCCGGGCGCCGAAGTTCCTCGGCTACTTTGAGCGGGTGCTGAAGACGAGCGGCGGGCCGTTCCTCACCGGTCGAAAGCTTACCTACGCCGATCTCTCGCTCTTCCAGATTGCGGAGGGCCTGCGCTACGCCTTTCCGAAGACAGCCGTTGCATGGGCGAAAAAGCATCCGCGTATCGCGGATGTCCGAACACGCGTCGCCGCTCGTCCGCGCATCGCGAAATACCTCGCGAGCGACCGCCGCATTCCGTTCAACGAGATGGGAATCTTCCGCCGCTATCCCGAGCTGGACGGCTAGGCCGGATGGAATCGAGCAACCTGCGCAGTGTGAGCTGCGCAGGCTGCCACAAGCCAAAACCGTAGTGTCAACGAAGGGCGTTGTTAGCGGTTCTGGGTCTTGTTCCGGTCTTGATTCTGGTTTTGCGGAGTCCGGCTGTCCTGCTTGTTCGCAGAGTCGTCGCTGTCATTGTCAAATGCCGGCGCAGCCTCAAGCTCCTGCTTGGTCATTCCGCGCAGCACGATGCGCTGCGGCTGCATGGTCTTCTGCGCGCCGCGATTGTTCGACGCCGAGCTCTGCCCGTCGCCGCTCTGCTCGCTGATCTCGATCGCGTCGAACGGAATCGCCACGTTTTTCTGACCGATACCGAGGAATCCGCCGACGCCGACAACGATAGCGACCACCTGGCCTTCGCGGTTCAGGACGACCTCGGAAATCTCGCCGATCGATTCATTGTTGGCGCCGTACACATTGGTGCCTTCGAGATCGGAGGCGAGAATGTGGTTTGGTCCGGGCGTGGATATGACCTTGGCCTGCGACTGCTTGCTGTCCCGGTCAGTCTGCCGTGACTGGGTGCCGCTCTGCGCCGACCGCTGGCGATTCTGGGTGTCGGAGGCGGCCTGGTTCTTTTGCGATGGCATCGGCTGCGCCTGACCGACCTTGGCGCTGCCTTCGGGCAGGTCCTGCGCCATCTCAAGGTGCTTTTTCAGGGTCGGAAGAGTCTTTTCGGCGAACGATTTGATCTCGTCATTCGTGCCGCTCTTTGAGTAGCCGGTGAAGAGTTGCACCGCCGTCTGGTGAGCCTCGATCTGCTGCTTCTTGTATTGCTGGTCGAATTGCGCGCCGGAGGCCGATTGCAACTGGTCGACCATTTTCTGGTGCTTGGCATCCATCTTGCCGGGAACTTCCATGCCCTGCATGTCCTTGACCAGTGACTTCAACTCCTCGCTGGATTTCGTGTGATCGGTGACGATGTGCTCCGCGAACTCCTTGACATCAGCGTTCTGCGACTTGCTTTGAGCGAGTTTGCTCGACTGGATTTCATACATATCGCCAATGGCGGCCTTCTCGACGAACTGCTGCGTTGCAGCGTCGGCACCCTTTGACGCATTCTTGGCGCTCGTCTGAGCATAAGCGGGCAGGGCAACCGCAGCGATTGCGACGGCAAGGTAAAGTCGGTTCATGGTGGCGCTCCGGCGTTGGCCCCCGCCGATCACTGATGGAAATCCCCGCCTGCGCCTTTGTTCCTCTCAAGCGAGCGTCCGGTGCCTAGCAGGCCGGAAATCCGAGCTTGTGAAACTCCGCGGCCGGTATCCAAAGCCATTCGCGCCGCAGTCCACCGCGCGCATTGATCAGGGCTTTGATCTCTGACGGATATGCGTTCCACATCTGCGCGGTGGCAGGCTCGTTCTCTCCAAGATGAAATCCGAGCTTCACCCAGCCGCCGACGCAGATGCGCGTCTTGGCATAGTGGCCGAAGCCGATGGTGCAGGCGGAAGCGCAGTCGCTGATAATCCGCCAGCTTTCGCCGCGCGCCGCCGACGCCGCGTATTTTGCCGAGAACACGCGCGTATCGCCGCCGGAAGGATGCGGCGCATAGCGCGGGTCGATCTTTTCCGCCGAGTATTGGTCGAGATTCTTGCCCAGCCAGGGAACGTGCTTCGTCTGCGCCAGAGCGCTGCCGCCGATCAGCGTTGCCGTCATAACAATCCAGAGGAAGCGCATGACACAAAATCGCACTTTCGGCCCCTCCCCACGAGGGGTGAGGTTTGGTGAGGCCGGTTCCTGTGCAAATTCCGGCGCGGGATCAAGTCCGGGCGCGCCGGCCGCGCGGCCATGGAAATAGCCGCAGCATGCGCGTCGCACAGAGCGGCTTTAATTTCGGACGTCGGAACGACAACAAGATTTGCTGCGTTGTGCGTTGGAGGGCGAAGGGGCGAACCGATCCGACTCCTGCCAGTAAAGGGAGGACGTTCCCATGTGTGACTACAGTCTGCATAATGTAGCGACGCGTCCCGCCAAGGTTGGCGACCGACTCGTTTCCACGAGCTTTCCCGCCTCGTCGTTTACTCGAGGTTTCGCGGCGGTGGAGGCTCGCGACGTAGCCGTTTGCCTCGCTCCCGGAACCGAGATCGCCTTCGATCGCGATATCGAGGTCGATGCCGGGTTCGGATTCTTTCCGAACCGCAAAGTGAACGGGCGGGTAGCGCGTTTCCGCCAGGTCAATCCCGGCCGGGCGAACCTGCATCACGATGCGCTGGACCTTCCAAACGGCGAGGTCGTGCTCTTGACACGGCTTGCCGAAGGGCAAATCGCGACCGTGCTGCAGTTGCCAGCCTCACCCGCGCACACTGCCGGGCACGAAACGCAACACGAGCGCGAGAAAATCTCGGCCTGAAATATCAAAGGGCGAACTTGAATCCCTCCCCAATCCCAGGGGAGGGATTCTCAATTTGAGGCGCGCGCGGACGGCTTCAGAATGCGGGCGGGTTCCGAATCCGCCCGAACCGCCGCATCTTTTGTGGTGTGATCGCAGGCATTGCCGGAAAACCCTACCTGTGCCTCTATCGACGCAGGGAGTCGGTGGGTTTTCCTTCCATGAAGCGAATTTGGTTCTCCTGTCTGCTCGCGGTCGCAGCCGGCGTGATCGCGGCCACCGCGCACGCGCAATACAGTGCGCTACGCGACTATGAAATCACCCTGGATGTCGACGACGAGCCCGGCCGGGTGGCCGATGAACGTTACGAAGTCGACGAGAAATATCAGCGCCGCGTCGTTTTCTACCGGACGACCGAGCCGGTCGGCACGATCATTGTCGAGACGCGCGAGCGGATGCTCTATCTGGTGCTGCCCGACAACCGCGCCATGCGTTACGGCATCGGTGTCGGTCGCGACGGCTTCCGCTGGAAGGGATTGCAGAAAATCGCGCGCAAGGCCGAGTGGCCCGACTGGCGTCCTCCAGCGGAGATGATCGAGCGTCAGCCGTACCTGCCGCGCTTCATGGCGGGCGGTGCGGGCAATCCGCTCGGCGCGCGTGCGATGTATCTCGGCAATACCGTATACCGCATTCACGGCACCAACCAGCCGCACACGATCGGCCACGCCGTTTCGTCCGGCTGCTTCCGGCTGGTGAACGCCGACGTTATCGATTTGTACGAGCGGGTGCCGGTCGGGACGCGGGTGGTCGTGCAGCCGTAGCGTCGGAGCAGCGCGCGAACACGATCGTGCCGAACCGCGACGCCACCTCCGGGTCCATCCAGCGCATAACCATGATTTGCCCGTCGAACGCGACGATCTCGCGGTCCTCAAGTTGACCCGGCTCGCCCGGCGGGCCGACGAAGGTCCGGTTTCCCGACGCGCCCTTGACGGCCAATTCGACCCGCTGATTCTGATCGGCGGGGTGCATCATCACGCCGCCGTTCGGGCCGAGGCCGATTTCGTAGGGATTGTTGCACACGGCGCGTGCCTGCTGCTCGGTGCGGCCGCGGTCTTCCTCCCGGTGATAGGAGGCGAGGCCCCAGCGGCCCGCGATCGCGGCCGGTGGAATGGCGGGTGCGGCAGCGATCGGCTGTGTCGGCCCCGGTGACAGGGCACTGTCGCCGGCGCAGCCCGCGAGTCCGGCCGCGAGCAAGACGGCCGTAGCCCAGTGCCTCGATTTGAGGATCGAACGAGAGCCCCTGAGCATCGCGTCCCCCGACGGCGGTTCAACCGCCGGAGTCTAGCCCGAGCCGGCGCGTGCCGCCAACCGAGCTATTGATACGCGACGCCGAGCTTGTCAGCCGACCTCCAGGCCACCCGGCACGCCCGCTTGAGCCCATCGATTGGGACCGCGAGGTCGAACGTCGCCGGCAGCCAGCCGGTATCCTCGACCTGGATGCAGGCGCCGCCATCGGACATGTTGCGCACGACGCAATCGACGACATTGAGCCGTCGGTTGAACTCGATCCGTCCGGCCTTCAGCGTCGGAATACGCGGAAATTTTCGTCGGTCGTCCATGACCGCGAAGGTCGCGGCAACTTCTTGATCGAGCTTGAATCGATAGCCGGCTAATTCCGCCAATCCCGATTTGGAACGCCGCCCCGAGCGCGATTTTTGCGGCCCCTTGGGCGCTCGCGTGCAGTTGATGGAACGGGTCCGGGGGTCTCCCTATATCCTGTATGAAACCGACAGGAGACGACCATGCGTCAGCGTCGTTTTCCGGTTCTTTTGGAGACTGCCAAGGGTCGCATTCGCGCGGGTTTTTCCGCGCCTGCGGCGGAGGAACCCGTGCAAGTGGCGCTAAAGCTCCGGGAGAGGGGCCGCATCGCCTACAGGGTTCGCTTCGACGCCGAGGCCGGTGTCTGGCTCGCGTCCGTCATCGACTGGAAGCG
>JAICQA010000248.1 GCA_025929595.1 Xanthobacteraceae bacterium | reverse complement strand
GTTGTGGATCGTCTGCGCAGCCCAGTCGATCGCGTGGAACAGGAACGTCGGCTCGAAAGTGAACTCTTTCTGGTTCGTCGATTGCCAGCCGGTAAAGATCGGCTCCTTGCAGTCGACGCACAGGAACTGAAAGAAGCGGTTAGCGTGGGCGAAGCGATGCTGAAGATAGGCGAGCGGATCGGCGGCGATCCCTTCGAGCCACAGCTTCGTCAGTGGCCAGCCGAAGTCCGGCTTCATGTCGTTATAGACTTCGGGACAGCCGCGGTCGCCGACCATCCAGCCGTACACATCCCAGTGCCGCGGCGTGTAACAAGTCTCGTTGCGGGCGACGAAGTTCGGGCCGAAATATCCCTGAAAGTGATCGACGCCTGAAAAATGCGTCATGCCGCCGAGATCGAACACCTGAAGCTGCGACATCGGCTTGATGTCTTCGACGCCGAAGATATTGCGATCGGCAAAGAGATGTGCGGGCGCCACCGCAGCCGACACGATCAACACCATGATCGCGCGCTTGACCCAATGCATCGATGCCCAGCGCGTGCTGGTGGCGCGCGCGGCTAGATCGAGCAGCGGTGGCAGACCGAACAGGCTGTTTGCCCGCATGAAGGCGCCGACCACGAGGAAGAACCACATCAGCGGCACGGCGACGGCGCGCCAGCGAATGCGGCGCGTGATGAGTCCTGCCGCGATGCCTGCGCCGATCAGCAGGCACACGCCCATGCTCACGTCTTTGACCAATTGGCCGTTGAAATTGAGGGCAACCGGGAAGAAAGCGGCGAGGAACGTCCAGATCGCGAGTGAGCGCCCTTCATGGCGCAGCGAGTCGGCAATCAGCACGAAGCCGCTCCAATAGGCGGCGACGAACAGCACCAGCATCGGCTGCGGGCCGTCGTGGATCGCGCGCAGCGGGTACCACAGGAAGCCGAGCAGCGGCGGCTGCCAGTTGGTCCAGTTATTCTTTCGCGATGCGTCGAAATAGGCCCAGGCGTCGTGATGCAGCAGGCCGGGATAGAACGCGATGAAATTCAGGACGGCCGCGATCAGCGCCGCGACGACGAGCGCGCGACGGAAGTGATCGTCTTGAGCTTCGTTGGAGGCTGCGTTCATGCGGCTGGCTACGGCGAGGCGGGTTGCGCGAACGAATGTCTAGCCGTTGCCGTGACAATCATCAAAAAGTCGCCCCGGCCGGCGGGGGCATGTGACGGCCGGGGCGCTGCTCCGTGCGGGGTCAGTAGTAGCAGACGTATCCGCCCCGGATCGGAGTGCAGTGATGACGCGGCAAGCCGCGGAAGGCCCACGGTCCGGCCGCCCAGAAGTGACGGCGATGGACGTGCTTGTGACGGTGCACATGGCGGTGCACGTGACGGTGGCGATGGCGGTCGCGGCGGACCTGCATAACATTGTTGCCCGTCAGCTCGACGGCGTAGCCAAGCTGCGTGGGCGCGACCGGCGCGGCAGTGGCCGGCGTGAACGCGAGGCCTGCGGCCGCAAACCCGGCCGCGGCGGTGAAGGCGATCAGCGTCTTCTTCATGGCAAGTCCTCCTCGTCGGTCGTGGGTGTTCGATGTCCGACGCTGCCGACTTTCGCGCCCGTCGCCTGAACCGAAGCTGAGGCGCTTGTTGCTTTCGGTTCAGCTAGATGAAATCGCGGTAATGCTTTTCAGCGCGCGGCATGAGAAAGCCCGGCCGCGAACGGACCGGGCTCAGCGCTGCAATGCGCCGCGAACGACGGGCGCGACTAATGGAAATGTGAATGATGGCGGGCGGACGAATTGACGCGCCGGACGACCATCGGGCCGCTGGCGAAGCCTGCCAGCACGAGCGAAGCGGCGAGGGCAAGGAAGGCGAAAATTTCGATGCTCATGGCGTTCATCCTTCGCGCAGCCTGTCCGCTCAAACTCCAACAAGGTCCCCAGAACCGCCGGTTTGACTGTGCCCATCTCTGGTACACCAGAGCTTGCCCGGCCCGGCCGGCGTGGATATAGAACGCTGACCACCCCTCCCGGTTCCCCGAAGGACCCTGAATTATGGCGCTCGAGCGCACGTTTTCGATCATTAAGCCCGATGCCACCCGCCGCAATCTGACCGGCGCGATCAACGACCGGCTGGAAAAGGCGGGGCTGCGAATCGTGGGTCAGCGCCGGCTTCATATGTCGAAGCAACAGGCCGAGGGCTTCTACGGCGTTCACAAGGAACGGCCGTTCTTCAATTCGCTCGTCGCCTTCATGACTTCAGGACCGGTCGTGGTGCAGGTGCTCGAAGGCGACAACGCCGTTGCCAAATATCGCGAAGTGATGGGCGCGACCGACCCCGCGAAGGCGGGACCGGGCACCATCCGCAAGGACTTCGCCGAGTCGATCGAAGCGAACTCGGTGCATGGGTCCGACAGCCCGGAGAACGCAAAGACCGAGATCGCGTTCTTCTTCAAGCCGGACGAAATCGTCGGCTGATTCATAAAAAACGCCACGGGGATGGATGACGCCAATGCTTGAAGCAGTTTCGCAATGGTTCGCGGCTGAGTTCACACCCGATTTCTGGGTCAAGCTCCTTCAGATCATCTGGGTCGACATCATTCTCGCCGGCGACAACGCGGTCGTCATCGCCATGGCCTGCCGCGCGTTGCCCGACAAGACGCGCAAGTGGGGCATCATTCTCGGCGCGCTCGTCGCGATTGTCCTGCGCGTGATCTTTGCCGGCATCATCACCACGCTGCTTGCCATCTGGGGCCTCAAGATCGCGGGCGGTCTTGCGCTCATTTACATCGCCGTTGAACTTCTGCTGCCGCAAAAGGAAGCCGAGAACCAGGTCGCCGCCTCCGATACGCTCTTCCGCGCCATCCGCACCATCGCCATCGCCGACCTCGTCATGAGCCTCGACAACGTGATCGCCATCGCGGGCGTGGCGCAGGGTGATATCGTGCTGCTGGCGCTCGGCCTCGTGATCTCGATCCCGCTCGTGATCGGCGGCGCCACGGTGATCACGCATCTCCTCGACCGCTTCCCGATCCTCGTCATGGCGGGTGCCGGCCTCCTGGGCTGGATCGCAGGCCACATGATCGTGACCGACGCGGCCGTGATAGCCTGGCTCGGCGCCGAGACTTCGGAAATGCTCGACATTCCGGCTTCCATCGTCGGCGTGATCGTCGTGCTGACGATCGGCTGGTGGATCAAGCGCAGCCGCGGCATTTCGCTGGCCGACGACGCCGCCTCGTCCGTTGCCAAGTCCGAGCAGAGACATTGAAAGTGAGAACGCCGCTTCGTCTTGCGCTGATCGGCGCGGCATTGGCCGTCGCGCTGGCCGGTTGCCTTGAGACGACGAACAACAATTACGTCGTCTACGAGCCCGGCACGACCCAGCGCGCCAAGGCCGCCTCGAAGAAGGGCGCGTTTCCGGCGAAGTCAAATCCCGCACTGAGCGTGCGGGCTGACCTGAAGAACAACTGCGTGGTTGAGCACGGCGGCCTGCTTGGCGGGAGCGAGAAGATCGCCAGGCAGTGCGATTGCTACGCCGCGGGCATGGTGGAAACCATGGGCCAGAACGACATCGAGTTCTACGCCCAATACAAGGTCATCTCGACGCTCGGCGTTGCGAACCCGGCCGATGTGAAGAAGAAGTGCGGCATCGCCGTCGCTGAGGGTGGCGACCGCCAGCCGCCGCCGCCCGGCTCCTGACTAGCTCTTGTCGCGTCCCTCGGCCACGAGCCGCAGCGCCGCCGGATAGAGCCGGTGCTCTTCCTTCAGGACGCGCGCGGCCAGCGTCGCTTCGTCGTCGCCCGGCAACACCGGCACTTCCGCCTGCAAGATGACCGGACCTGAATCGAGCTCGGGCTCGACATAATGCACCGTGCAGCCGTGTGTCTTCGCACCTGCATCGAGCGCGCGCGCATGCGTGTTCAGTCCCTTGAAGGCGGGGAGGAGCGAGGGATGGATGTTGATCATCCGTCCGCGCCACCGCTCGACGAACGGTGTCGCCAGTAAACGCATGAATCCCGCGAGGCAGACGATCTCGACCTTCGCCGCGCGCAGCTTCGCGTCAAGCGCGTCGGCGAACGTTTCGCGGTTTGCAAAGTTCTTGTGATTGACGACGACTGTCGGCACGCCGCGTAATGCCGCGAAGGCGAGGCCTGCCGCATCCGGTACATTGGAAACGACGAGCACGATCTCGGCGGGATAATCCGGCGCGCGCGCCGCTTCGATCAGTGCGGCCATGTTCGAACCGCGGCCCGAGATCAGAATGCCGACGCGGCGCTTCGCCATGATCAGCCGAGCGCGAGCTTGCCGGAGAACTGCGTCTCCGCCTTGCCGCTCGCCGGAACGATGTCGCCGAGGCGTACCGCTCGCTCGCCCGCGCTCGCGAATGCAGCGGCGGTGGCGTCAGCTTGACCGGCTTCCACCACAACGACGAATCCGATGCCACAGTTGAACGTGCGCAGCATTTCCTGCTCGGCGATGCCGCCGGCTTTTGCGAGCCATTGGAAAACGGGCAACACCGGAACGCGAGTGAGGTCGATGCGCGCCGCGGTCCC
>JAICQA010000110.1 GCA_025929595.1 Xanthobacteraceae bacterium | reverse complement strand
CTGCCGCTCGCCTTCGTCCTGCTCGCGCTCTTCGCCTACGCGATCGTCGACGCGCAGCAGTGGCCGCGCGCGGTCAGCCTCTTCCCGCTTGCTGCCGCGGTCATCGGCGGGGCGATGGTGCTGCTCGTCTTGCTGCGTGAGATTCCGGAAGCGCGCGGCGCGATGGCTGTCGCTGGCGGGGCTTCGGCCGGGATTCGCTCGGCGTGGGAAAAGGCGGAGCTGACCGGCGCCAGCGCCTATTTCGGCTACATGCTCGGCATCATCCTGCTGTCGATGCTGATCGGGCAGAAGCTCGCGATCCCGCTGTTCGTCGCGCTCTATCTGGTGCGCTGGGGCGAGTATGACTGGAAGATCGCGCTTGCCTACGCGGCCGCTTCCTGGGCGATTCTCGTCTTATTCTACGACTGGATCATGAGCCTGTTGTGGTACCCGCCGCTGATCGAGCCGTTCGTGCGCGGCGTCTTGCCCGCACGCTTCCCGTTCTGGCTGTTTTTCTAGGCGGCCGACTTCAGGTAGCGGAAGGCTGAAACGGCAGCGGTCGCACCATCGCCGGCCACCGAGGCGAGTTGCGCGACCGAATGTTTGCGGATGTCGCCGGCGGCAAAAATGCCGTCGACCGACGAGCGCATCAGTATATCCGTGTCGATGTGACCGGCGGCATCGAGCTTCAGGACGCCGCGCAGGAAGGCCGTATTCGGCTCAAGGCCGACAAACACGAACACGCCCTTGGCTTCGAGTGTGCTGCTCTGCCCCGCCTTGTCCTTCAACCGAAGGCCGGTGACGGCACTGTCACCCTCGATTTCCTCGACCGTTGCGTTGAGCAGGACTTCAATATTCTTTGCCGCGGCCAGATGCGCCAGTAACGCCTGTTTGGCGGAGAGCGCCTCGCCGCGATGAACGATGGTAACGTGCGCGGCATGCGGCGCGAGCGTCAGCGCTTCATCGACCGCGGAATCGCCGCCGCCGATCACACAGACCGGCTTGCCGCGAAACAACGGCCCGTCGCAGGACGCGCAATGCGACACGCCCATGCCCTTGAGCCGTTCCTCGCCGGGAATACCGAGCGGCCGCAACGCGGAGCCCGCGGCGACAATCACTGCACGGGCGCGCAATGCTTCCGATGCGCAGTGGACGATGCGATGCGCGCCATCCACTTCAATGCGCTCGACCGTATCGAGCATGAAATCGGCGCCGGCAGCTTCCGCCTGCTCCTGCAACGCCGGCCCGAGTTCAATGCCGGAAATGCCCTGCGGGAAGCCGGGAAAGTTCTCGATCTTCTCGGCGTTGATGATTTGCCCGCCGACGCCGCTCTGGTCGACCACGACCGTCTTCAGGCCATAACGTGCCACATGAAGCGCGGCCGTCAGGCCGGCAACGCCGGCGCCGATCACCGCAACATCGCAATCCTGCATCGAGACTTATCGCCAGGCGTCGATCGAGACCTGCGAGCGCAGGTTGGTGCCCATCATCTGCCAGTAGCCGTTGGCCTCGCCGCCGACGACGATGACATTGATGTTCCGGATGTCGAACATCGGAATCAGCTCGTCCTCGGCGGCCTTGAGCTTCGAGGCCATCGGCTCCTCGCCGAACGTCGCGCGCGGGTAGATGTAGTTCTGCACGAGCTGGAGATCCCAGTAGCGGCCGGCCGGCATCTGCGCCGTGTCGTGCAGCCACTGGATCAGCTTCTCTTTAGTGTCGAAGCCGCCGCGGTCGATGAACTGCCGCGCGGTGATCGGATCGAGCAGCAGCACGGGCGCGGTGATCGCGTCGAGGCCGGTCAGCATGTCGCGCACATGCTCGCGCCAATATTTTTCGCGCAGGCCGAGGCCGAAGGTCGTGGAGCGCGAACCCCAGAAGACGCTGACGACGCTCTCGTCCTTCTTGAACCCCTTCTGCACATGCAGCGGCTCCCACGGGCTGCGCTCTTCGTTCTCCGCGAAGGTGAGGTTGCCGTAGGAGTAGCCGTTACCGAGCGAGCCCATGTAGCTTTCGCCGACCACCGAGCCACCCTGCCCGTTCTGCGAAAGAAAACCGTAGGCGCGGCCGATGGCGGCGTTGGCGTGATTGTACGGGCCCATGGCGCCGATGCCGCAGTTCATACCGATTTCATTGCGGATCGGGCCGTTCACAACGGCCATCGCGCAAGCGGAGCTCGAGGTGCTCGAGCGGGCGGAGACGCCGCAAGCGGCCAGCGCGAGAATGACCGGAAAATATTCAGGCTTCGCGCCAGCCATGACGGCGTTCACGGCGACCTTCTCAACCGTCAGCTCCCAGGCGCCGCGGTTCGCGGTTGCCTGCATGCGACCGACGACCTTGTCCGGGGCGTGGCTCGTGTGCGCGAGCATCTCGGCAACCCGCTCTTCGGTCGGCAGGATGATCGGCAGCGTGTCGGTCCAGTGATTTTCGGCGAAGAGCCGGTGCAGGTTCTCTTCCGTGTCGGGCTCAACAAGGCGCGGCGTCGAACGGTCGAAATCGGCGGCCGCGAGCGACTGCGGCGCGCGCGTCAAACCCTCGATCAATTCCTGCATCACGGGCTTGCCGCTGATCGGATTCTTGCCTTCGACATAGGCGCGGAGCTCGTCCGCCGACTTGCCCATGACGGGCTGTGGCACGAAGACGGCCGGCGCATGCGGCAGGCCGCCCATCTTGGCGGTCGAACGCACGACCTTGTCGAACTTGTCGGTGTGGAGCGCGACGGTCGGCACACCGTATTTCGATTCCAGCGTAATCGCGTGCGTGGTGACGGCGGGCGCGCAGGTGCTGCAATGGCCGACGCCGAGGATCGCGGCGGCGCCGTTCGCCTTGATCTCTTCCCAGGTTTTCGGATCGTCGCTGCCGTAATAGCTCGACATCGAAACCAACTTGGTTTTCACGCCCGGCATGTGGCGTCCGAACCAAGCCTCAACCTGCTTCAGGAGCTCGATGGAGTCGTCGAAGCGGGAATCGACGAGATAGACCGTGCGGCCGTTCAGATCGGCGGGACGGTCGGCCGCCGTTTTGCGCGTGACCTTGGGCGGGTAGCCGACCGGGTTGAGGACGGTGACGAGCGTGCGCCCCTTGATGCGGTCTTCCCTCTCGACGACGTTCATGCCTGTCCTCCGCTTCGATACAAGGCAGAACGGCCCTGAGGTGCCGCTGTTCCCGCCCGCCATTTCGCTGTTGAGCGAAGGTATCACGCGCCGCGCACAGGAGGAAAGCAACCACGGGTGACCGCAGCCATGCGCGATCCGCAATGTTCGCCTGACGGCGGATCAGGGCGGGCTGAGCCAGCCGAAATGAATGGGGAAACCCTCGCCCGCCAACAACGTCGTTGTCTCGTAAAGCGGCAGGCCCACCACATTCGTGTAGGAACCCACGAGTTTCGTCACGAAACTTCCGGCGAGGCCCTGGATTGCGTAGCCGCCCGCCTTGCCGCGCCACTCGCCCGAAGCGAGATACGATTCGAGATCCTCATTCGAGAGGCGCTTGAAGCGCACGCGCGTTTCGACCAAACGCGTGCGCATGGCATCGCGTGGCGTCACGAGGCACACGCCGGTGTAGACGCGATGGGTGCGGCCCGAGAGCAGCCGCAGGCAGCCCGATGCTTCATCGAGCACTTCCGGTTTCGGCAGAATGCGGCGGCCGACGGCAACCACCGTGTCGGCCGCAAGCACATAAGCGTCCTTGATCTCCGGGCGGTTGCGCACGCGCACGATCGAGGCTTCGGCCTTCTCGCGGGCGAGGCGCACCGCGAGCGTGCGCGGCAGTTCCCCGCGCTCCGGCGACTCGTCGATCTCGACCGGCTCGAGCGAATCGGGATCGAGGCCCGCCTGATTGAGCAGTCCGAGTCGGCGCGGCGAACCGGAAGCGAGGACGAGTTTGGGCCGGCCGATCATCGCGGGAAACCTCTGCCGGACGCGGGTGGTCCGGACCATTCTTGCGGGCAGACGGGTCTAGCCGATGACGCGAATAATGTGAACTGCCGGGCGCTCATGTACCGCCCTGCCCGCCGCCGAAACGCTCCTTCACGCGCTGCATGAGCTGATCCCGCACCGCCCGATAGGCGTCGAGCCGCTGCTCGCGATTGCCTTCGACGAGCGTCGGATCTTCGGTCGGCCAATATTCGACTTCGACGGGGTGATGCCGGGTGAATTCCAATGCGGCGTGATG
Organism: Xanthobacteraceae bacterium; assembly: GCA_025929595.1. Taxonomy (GTDB): domain Bacteria; phylum Pseudomonadota; class Alphaproteobacteria; order Rhizobiales; family Xanthobacteraceae; genus JAUSIF01. Next base: position 4,058 of record JAICQA010000110.1, on the reverse strand, counting down.
CGCTTCGGGCGACAGGCTGATGATGAGATCGAAATCGAAATCCTCATACTCCACCAGCTCCTCAAGCGTCTTGGGCTTGTGGCGCGAGACGTCGATGCCCAGTTCGTTCATGACGACGGGCACGAAGGGATCGGCGTCTTCCTTGCGCACGCCGGCGGATTCAACGCGGAGCGTGCCGCCGAACATCTGACCCGCGAGTGCCGCCGCCATCGGCGAGCGGATGATGTTGTAGCCGCAGAGGAAGAGTACCGCGCGGGGCGCCTCGCCCGCTGCGTCCATCGATCAGCCCTTCCAGTGCAGCGCGCAGATGAGCGTGAAGAGCCGCCGCGCCGTATCGAAATCGACGTTGATCTTGTCCTTCAGGCGCTCGACCAGGAGTTCGGAGCCCTCGTTGTGCAGGCCGCGGCGGCCCATGTCGATCGCCTCGATGCGCGAGGGCGACTCGGTCTTGATCGCGGAGTAGTAGCTTTCGCAGATCAGGAAATAGTCCTTCACCACGCGGCGGAAGGGCGTGAGCGACAGCATGTGCACGATGACGGGCGAGCCATCCTCATGCGCGACATCGAGCACGAGACGGTTCTCGGCGAGCGCGATCCTGAGCTTGTACGGCCCGCCATCGTCGCCCGACGGCTCGAACAGATTTTCCTCGATCAGGTCGTAGATGGCGATCGCACGCTCGTGCTCGACATCGGGATTGGCGCGGCCGATCGAGGCTTCATCGAGCACGACGTGGACGAGGCGTTTCGTGCCGGTGCCGGACATTGTCAGTCGCGTTCGAGCCGCAGGCGCACGGAGCGCGCATGCGCCTCCAACCCCTCGGCCTCGCCGAGTGCGATCGCAGCGGGTCCGAGCTTCTTCAATTGCTCCGGTCCGCATTTCAGGATCGAGGTGCGCTTCATGAAGTCGAGCACGCCAAGGCCCGATGCGTAGCGCGCGGCGCGCGCGGTCGGCAGGACGTGGTTGGAGCCGCCGACATAGTCGCCGATGGCCTCCGGCGTGTATGGCCCGAGGAAGATGGCGCCGGCGTTGCGGATCCGGCTTGAGAGATTTTCGGCGGCAGGGCCAATCAATTCGAGATGCTCGGGCGCAAGGCGATCGATGAGCGGGATCGCATCGGCGATCTTCGCGACGACAATCACCGCGCCGAAATCGCGCCAGCTTGCGCCCGCGATTTCCGCGCGCGGCAACTGCTGCACCTGGCGGGCGACCGAGCGCTCGACGGCATCGGCGAGCTTCGCGTCGTCGGTGACGAGGATCGGCTGCGCCGATGTATCGTGCTCGGCCTGCGCCAGCAGATCGGCGGCGATGAAGTTGGGATCGGCGCTGGAGTCGGCCAGCACCAGCACTTCGGACGGGCCTGCGATCATGTCGATTCCGACGCGGCCGAAAACAAGGCGCTTCGCCGCCGCGACATAGGCGTTGCCGGGGCCGACGATCTTGGCGACCGGCGCAATCGTCTCCGTACCGTAGGCGAGCGCAGCGATCGCCTGCGCGCCGCCGACCCGATAAATCTCGGTGACGCCGGCGAGTTTTGCCGCGGTCAGCACCAGCGGGTTCAGCTTGCCGTCGGGGGTCGGCACCGTGATCACGATACGCTCGCAGCCCGCAACCTTCGCCGGCACCGCGTTCATGAGGACCGACGAGGGGTAAGCAGCGGTGCCGCCCGGCACATAAAGACCGACGGCATCAATCGCCGTCCAGCGCGATCCAAGTTCAACGCCGAGCGAGTCGGTATATAGATCGTCCTTGGGAAGCTGGCGCTTGTGATGCGCGGTGACGCGCTCGCAGGCGAGCTCAAGCGCGCCGAGCGTCTTGCGGTCGACCACCTTCACCGCGCCGTCGATCTCGCCTGCGGTCAGCTTCATGCCGATCTTATCGAGATCGACGCGGTCGAATTTCTTCGAGTACTCCACCACCGCGCGGTCACCGCGATCCGCGACGTCCTTGATGATGGCACGCGCGGCCGACTCGACGTCCTCGGCGGTCTCCCGCTTGGTGTCGAGAAACGCGGCAAAGCGCTCGCGAAAATCGGCGTCCCTCGCCGAAAGCCGGATGGGCATTTCAGTCCTCTTTCAGCTTTCGTCGTGACGGGGGAATTCGCCGGCCGGCCAGGCGGGACCGAGGTCGCTGATCGCGGCCTCGAGGCACTCTACTTCGAGCTGGATCGCGGCGTCGCCGGAAAAATACAGCGTGACGGTGCCGGCGGGCGCGCTCGCCTCGGCGAATTCGACGGCAAGCAGATTGAGCGCCTTCGACCTGTCGCTGAGATCGAAGCCGCGTACGCGGGCCTTGAGCACGCGATCGAAATGCACGCCCGTGCGGCGGCGCTGCGGGGTGCCTGCGCCCACGGCGGCCAGCCAGTCGAAGCGGTTCACGAGCATCGCGAACCGCTTCTCGTCGGGCAGATAGGCCATATCGGCGACCTTGGCGGCCGCGTCCTGCATATGCGCCGACATCACCGACAGGTCGTCGGCGTCGAGCGCGATGAGCTTGAGCGGGTCCTTGATCGTGGAGTCCATGTCGATGCCCAGGTGCCGGCGCGAATTAGCCGCGCGGAGCGGCGTGACGCAAGTATAGTGCAGGATAGCCGATTTCGTTCCCGCGGCGGGATTCCACCCGGGTTCTTGGTAAGCGTCCCCTCATTTGCCGAGGGGGATGGAGCGCCGAGCGGCGCTCTTTCTTTCTCCACGCCTTGCGGCGTGACGCGCTTCAGCGGAAGCGCGTTCGCCACCCGGCGCTCCATCGCGGCGTTCTAGCGGGAAGCCTTACGGCTTCATCGCCAACCCCGGGGCCGCGCTTCCTCGACTCGGGCAGGCGCTCTTCACGCCCTGATCCGGCGGCATTGCCGCCTTCACCCTGCCAAGTCCAGCGAGCTCCTCGCAGACCCCTCGTAATGGGGGCCGGGCGGAGTCCCCGGAGCCACCCGGGAGTGCGAACCACGTTAGTCCGCACGCGCAGGCGCCGCCTCCCGTTCCGTCAGCCGGACGTCTCCGGAAGACGCCCCTCGTGAACGGGAATTTCTGGAATATAATCCTATAAGCCGAAATGTCAAGCCTAATCTGAATTTTTCTCTGGCCGGCTTGACCCTGCCATCCAGATCGTGCCGCAGGCTCTGGATCGCCGGATCTCGCCGCTTCGCGGCGGCCCAGCGATGAGGGCAGAAGAGCGCGAGCCAGCCAGAGCTCGCGGAGAACGGTCCCGGATCGCCGCCTGCGGCGGCGTCCGGGACGACGTGGAGACGACTTCACAAGCGCTCCGTGCGTCCCTATCTGCAATGGGCCGCGATCACCACGGCGCGAGCCACCTTCCCCGCCCATGGCCATCAATTTCCGCAACCTCGTCGAAGAAGCGCGCCTGACCGCGCGGGCGCTCGCCGACTATGGCACGCATCTCGTGCATCCGACCGTGCGGCTCGGCGTCACCGGCCTCTCGCGCGCGGGCAAGACGGTGTTCGTCACCGCGCTCGTGCATGGCCTCGTGCGCGGCGGGCGCTTTCCGGTGTTCGAGCCGCTGGCCTCGGGCCGCATCGCGGGCGCACGGCTGTCGCCGCAGCCCGACGACGCCGTGCCGCGCTTCGATTACGAAACGCATCTCCGCGATCTCATCACCGAGCGGCGCTGGCCGGAGTCGACGACGCGGCTGAGCGAACTGCGGCTCGTCATCGACTACCAGTCGAAGAGCGGACGAACGCGGACGCTCACGCTCGACATCGTGGACTATCCGGGCGAGTGGCTGCTCGACCTGCCGCTCCTCAACATGAGTTACGAGAGCTGGTCGGCGCAGGCATTGATGCTCTCGCGCAGCGGCCCGCGCGCGGAGATCGCGCGCGACTGGCACGCCCATCTTTCAACGCTCAATGCGGAGGGCCCGGAGGATGAACAGGCGGCGCTCACGGCGACCAGACTCTTCACCGAGTATCTGAAGGCGAGCCGCGACGAGCGCTACGCCATGAGCCTCCTGCCGCCGGGGCGCTTTCTCATGCCCGGCGATCTTGCCGGATCGCCGGCCCTCACCTTCGCGCCGCTCGACCTGCCCGAGACCGGCGAGGTCCCCGACGG
>JAICQA010000404.1 GCA_025929595.1 Xanthobacteraceae bacterium | reverse complement strand
TGAACGTCATCCAGGGCCTGCGCCTCGCCGGTGCCGACATGATCATCGGCGTCGACCTCAACAACGACAAGAAGGAATGGGGCGAGCGCTTCGGCATGACGCATTTCGTCAATCCGAAGGAGATCGGCGAGGACCTGGTGCCGCTCCTGGTCGACATGACCAAGACGCCCGCCGACCAGATCGGCGGCGCCGACTACACCTTCGACTGCACCGGCAACATCCAGGTGATGCGAGCCGCGTTGGAGAGCTGCCATCGCGGCTGGGGCGAAAGCATCATCATTGGCGTGGCCCCCGCAGGCGCGGAAATCTCCACCCGCCCCTTCCAGCTCGTCACCGGCCGGGTGTGGAAAGGCACCGCCTTCGGCGGCGCCAGAGGCCGCACCGACGTGCCGAAGATCGTCGACTGGTACATGGACAAGAAAATCGAGATCGATCCGATGATTACCCACACGATGCCGCTCGCCGACATCAACAAGGGTTTCGATCTCATGCACAAGGGCGAGTCGATCCGAAGTGTCGTGTTGTTCTAGACGCATGGAACTTCGGGCCGCGCGCGCGCGTTCTTTCGCGCCGGAGCACCCATGCCCGACTTCATTACGACCGAGCTTCTTCTTTACGTGCTGCTCGGCCTGACGGCGCAGCTCGTCGATGGCGCGCTCGGCATGGCCTACGGGCTCATCGTCACTTCAACGCTGCTTGCGACGGGACAGCCTCCTGCCGTGGCGAGCGCCGCTGTCCACGCCGCCGAGGTCGTGACGACGGGTCTCGCCGGCGCCTCGCACGTCTGGCACAAGAATGTCGACTGGAAGCTCTTCATTCGTCTTGCGCCCGCGGGCGTGATCGGCGGCATACTTGGCGCCTATGTACTGGTGGGCATGCCCGAAGATTGGGTGAAGATTTTCGTCAGCCTGTACCTCATTGCCCTGACCGTTGTGATCACCCGCCGCGCGCTCGCGGAGCCGAAGAAATCCAGGAAGCGGCACCGCCGGCCGGGCAAGGAAGTGCAGGTCATCCCCATCGGCGCGGCCGGCGGATTTCTCGACGCCATCGGCGGCGGCGGCTGGGGGCCGATTGTCACCTCGACGCTGATCGTGCGCGGCGATCATCCGCGCAGGAGCATCGGGTCGTCGTCGCTCTCCGAATTCTTTGTCACGATTGCCGTCTCGGCGGCCCTATTCGTCTCGCTCGACTTCATGAAGTATCTGGAGATCGTCGTCGGCCTTATCGTTGGCGGCGCGATCGGCGCGCCCTTCGCCGGCTGGTTCAGCAAGATCATCCCCATGCGCTGGCTGATGATCATGGTCGCGGTTGTCATCGCCCTGCTCGCCGTGGCCAATATCGGCCAGATCGTCTACGGCGCCCTCACCTGACGATCCGGCCTGCGGAACGCGCGGGACTGGCACCGCCGGCCGCCTCCACTGTATGCTCGCGCGCTTTTCAATCGCGGAGGATACGGTGTCCATTGAGGGCGTGAAAAAATTTCTCGAAGGCGATCAGTCGCATTTTTCCCGGCACATCGGCCTGAGGATCACTTCGTATTCGACGGAGAAAATCGAAGGCGAGATCACGACCGGTCCCGAGCACTCGAACCGCGCCGGCCTCATGCATGGCGGCGCCATCATGACCATGGCCGACACGCTGGGCGGCGTCGGGACGACCGCCAATCTTCCCGAGGGGTCAGCCACCGTCACGATCGAGAGCAAGACGAATTTCTTTTCCGGAGTCCCGATCGGCGACACGGCGCACGCGGAATGCACCCCGCTCCACCGAGGACGCACGACCATGGTTTGGCAGACGCGCATCACGCGCGGCGACGGCAAGCTCGCGGCGATCGTCACCCAGACTCAGCTGGTGATCGCGCCGGGCGAACGCCCGACGGGCGGCAAAAAGTAACGCGCGCTCAGTGCGCGAGCAGCAACGGCCGGCTTGAGGACCGTGTCAGCGACCGGGTCACGCCGCCCAGCACGAACTCGCGCAGCCGCGAGCGGCCGAAAGCGCCCATGACGATCAGGTCCGCGCCCGCCGTCTTTGCATATTTGTCGATCGTGGTGCCCGCGCCGCCTTCGTCCATTTTTACTTCGGTCGTCTTCGCCGTTACGCCGTACCGCTCGATATGTGCGGCTACGTTCTTGGCCGGAACAATCCCCTTCAGATTCTTCTCGCCCTGCACGACCAGCACCTCCACTTCCTTCACCTCATCGAACAGGTGAAGCGCTTGCGAAAGCGCGCGCGTCGCATGGACCGAGCCGTCCCATGCGACGATCATCTTCGAAAATTTCCCGACC
>JAICQA010000072.1 GCA_025929595.1 Xanthobacteraceae bacterium | reverse complement strand
TGGTGGATTCCGCTTCGCTCACTGCGTCCGCGGCCAGCCGCGACGACTGCGCGGCGTTGGCGCCGACTTCGGCGATGGTCCGGGCCAACTCGTCGCCCGACGCCGCCGCCGAATTGACTTTCTCTGCCGTGTTCTCCGACGCTACCGACGCCGTCACTGACTGCGCGTTGGTCTGTGCCGCGGCACTCGAAAGGGAGTCCGAATTTGCCTGCAACTCGGTGGCGGCGGCGTGCAGGATTTCAATCGACTCCGCGATCTCGCGCTTAAAGCGGTCGAGCTTGCCGCTCAACTCGTCCGCCCGCTGAGTCGTGGCCATCAGACTCCGTTCACGCTCGGCACCGGCCTTGTTCAACTCTGCTGCCGCCCGCTCCGCCTCGCCGCGCGCCATATCCGCGGCGTAAAACGCACCCCGAATGGTGCGCCCGATATAGATCAGCATCGCCACTTCGATGACGACAAACAGGGCGTGCACGATCACGCGGATGAGGTCCGCGCCGCCGGGATAGACCGCCGAGGGCAGGACGAAATTCAATCCAAGGTGATGGAATGCGATCAGTGCGGCCGCCAGCAGCAACGATCGCCAGCCGCAGAAGCCGGACAGCATCGCGAGCACGACAAAATAGTAGAAATGCATCTCGACCTGCCACGGATGCCCCTCGAAGGCATAGACCAGCAACGAGGTCTGCCCGACAAGAGCAACCGTGATCGCGAGCGACACCGTCAGCAGCGACCGCTTCAACCACAGAAACAGAAGCGGCAGCAGTGCAAGCATGACTGCCGACAGGAAAATGGGGCCCGTGTCCGCCCCGACCAGCGCACTCACCACGGCCAGGACCGGTACGTGCACCACGGTCAGCACGATCAGCGCATAAGCGACCGTGCGCTGAAATTTTTCGAGATTGCTCAACTGCGCCACTCCATGCCGAGGGCGTTGAAGCAACCGGCGAGCGCCACCGGATCGGCCAGCATCCATGCCCCGCCCGCCCGCGCCCGCTGCTCGAACCCGGAAACTTCGGGAACGACCACGACGATGAACGGCACCCCGCCTGCCCGCACGAAACGGGCGCCGGCCCCTACCGAGCGCCGAAAGGCATCTTCGAAACCGATCCAGGGCGCGTAAATGACCGCGACGCCGGTCTCGGGATGGACGGGCTTCAGGGCCGCCTGGGCGGTGACGAGCAATGTCCCCAGCGATACGGCGGCCATGATCGCCGTGTCGAAAAGGCGGCGAGAATATGTGAAGAAGCGATTCAAGAGACGACAGCCCCGCGACCGCATTTAATTAAGCCACGGGAGTTAAGGAAAAATTTCCGATACCGCTGCAACCGCCACGCGCATTGGCCCGCCCGTGGGGCCGTCCCGGGGCCCCGTATTGAGCCACCGCTTCGTCACGAAATCGTCCCGCGCCCCTGTTTTGTGATGTCGGCGGGTGGGCCCCAATTTGTCTTGCGTACGCGTTCCAGAAGGGCGCGGGAGGGGTTATGCGGATTACGGCGCTCTTTTTATTGGCAGCGACGATGTTAGTGCCTGCCCCGGTTGCGGCCACCCAGGGCGGTGATGCCTCTGCCGAGATGGTCCTCGGCTGGATCAACCAATATCGGCTGCGCCCTGAGCCGCATCGCGTGCCGCAGGCGATCCGCGCCGCCGGCCGCGCCAACGCTTTCAAGGATCCGGAGTCGGCCGGCGTCTATGTCGGCTTTCTCGCCGGCGTCCTCAACGCCAACCCGACGCGCGCCGAGACGATCATCGAAAAGATTCTGCCGCTGCCGCCCGACCAGCAATGGCTTGTGGTGCGCGCCATCGCCTGGTCCGGCCTGCCGCGCTGGAAGGGCATGCTTGACGGCTTCAAAATGCACATGCCGAGCCGCGCCACCATGATCAACATGTATCTGTCGGGCCGCCTTGCGACCCTCGATCAGCTCGACGTTACGGTCGACGACCCGTCGTTCCTGGAACGCATTTTCTCGCGCGACGACGAGGAAAAGAAGCCGAAGCCCGGCAAGCTGACGCCGACTACCGACGTGCTCGACGCCTATTGGGGCTTCTATTTCGCGACCGGCGCGTTCGAGCCGGTTGCCAGGCTCGTCTCGGTGCTTCCGTGGTCGAGCGACAACAACGATGTCGAGCGCCTGACGCTCGGGGGCATGGCGAAGTACACGCTTGCGACCAATGCGGCGCGCAACCCCGAACTCCTGAAGATGCTGAAATGGACCGCACGCTATCAGGACAAGAAAACCTCGAAGATTTTGGATGAGATCGTAATCGCCGCGGAAACATCCGACAGCGCCCGCATCCGCAAGGAGGCCATCGCCGCGATCGAGGAATTGAAGCGCAAAGGTCCTGGCTATAAACGCAAGATCGCGGGCTGGGGGCAGATCGGCCAGGGTGCGCTGTCGCTCGGCTGCATCGGCGCGGCAGTGGCGGGCGCGGTCGCCCTCGGCCTGCCCTGCGTGATCGGCGGCGCCGTGAGTTCGGCCGCGCTCAACGCCTGGGCCGCGCAGGACTAGAGAGCACCATACACGGGGAAGGTTCCGCTTTCCCGCCGAACAAGCTATCAAGGCGGTCTAGGCGTCTCACCCTCCGAAGGCTCCATGAAGCAGTATCGAATTGCCGCCATTCCCGGCGACGGGATCGGCACTGAAGTAATTGCGGCAGGCATTGAGGCCCTCGCGGCAAGCGCGAAACGAGACGGCGGATTTGCGCTCTCCTTCGATCGTTTCGATTGGGGTACGGATCGCTACAAGAAGACCGGCCGTCTCATGCCGGAGGATGGGCTCGAACAGATCCGCGCGCATGACGCAATCCTGTTCGGCGCCGTCGGCGCGCCCGATGTTGCCGACCACATCACCCTTTGGGGCCTGCGCCTCGCGATCTGCCAGCCGTTCGATCAATACGCCAACGTCCGCCCAACCCGCATCCTGCCCGGCATCGTCAGCCCGCTGCGCAACGTGACGGGCCCTGAGCTCGACTGGGTGATCGTGCGCGAAAACTCCGAAGGCGAATACGCCGGCGTCGGAGGCCGCGTTCACAAAGGCTTGCCGGAGGAAGCGGCGACCGATGTCGCCATGTTCACGCGCTCTGGTGTGACGCGCATCATGCGCTTTGCCTTTGCGCTCGCCCGCTCGCGGCCGCGCAAATTCCTCACCGTCGTGACGAAATCGAACGCCCAGCGCCACGGCATGGTGATGTGGGACGAGATCGCCGCCGAGGTGGCGAGGGAATTTCCGGATGTGAACTGGGACAAGATGCTGGTCGACGCTATGACTATGCGCATGACGCTCCGTCCCGAAACGCTCGACACCATCGTGGCGACGAACCTGCACGCCGACATTCTCTCCGATCTCGCCGCTGCACTCGCCGGCTCCCTTGGAATTGCGCCGACCGCGAACCTCAATCCGGAGCGGAAATTTCCGTCGATGTTCGAGCCGATACACGGCTCTGCATTCGATATCACGGGCAAAGGTATCGCCAACCCGGTCGGTACCTTCTGGTCCGCCGTCATGATGCTGGAACATCTCGGACAGCCGGTCGCGGCCGCTCGCCTGATGCGCGCGGTCGAATTTGCCACGGCCAATAAGTCGCTCCACACGCCCGACCTTGGCGGCCGCGCGATGACAAAAGACGTCACCCGAGCCGTCTGCGAGGCGATTGCCGGCGACAATCGCTGAGCGCATCTGGAACAGGGTTCCGGGTCACGCGTTTACATCCCGGACCTCTTCACAAATTTTTGCGCCAGGCTTCATCTTGCCGCCGTGAACAGGCGTTTGGCTGCGGCGCAGGGAGATCGGGATGAAGACCGGAAACCTGTTGTTAGCGACCGCACTTGTTCTCGGTGTCGCGCCCGCCGCAGATATCCGCGCGCAGGAAACGTCGGCGACCAAGGCGCAGAAGCAGATGGAAGAATTGAAGTCGCAGCAGTCGCTCGACCGACTGCGCGAGACGCGCAAAAACCTGCAAAGTGCCATTGAGAAGCTCGAAACGACCCCGGGCGCGCCTGCCCCGGCCGCGGGCGCAACAACCCTCGCGACGCCGCAAGGCGCCGCCATGCAGCAGATCGAGCAGGCGTTGCTCGATGTCCGCCGCGCTATCGATGAGCTCGACGTGCCGCAGGATCAGCGCCAGACGGTACTGGACAAGCTCGACGACGCCGACAGCGCCATGCGCATGGCGCGCCGGCCCGACGCCGAGGCCGAGCGCAAACGCCTGCGCGTCGCTCTCGAAGAGGTGCATAAGGAAATCGAAGTGGCGCAGGAAACGCTGCCCGCGCCTTCGTCCGACGAACGTTGACTGGCGCGCTTAGATGAATCCGCCGCGCGCCATCATCGCCGCGCAGAGCAGGATCAGCACCACCCCCGCAAGTTCCCAATGAACGATCTTGCGGATCGTCTGCACCTTCTTCGGGTCTGCATCGGGTGCCCGCCCCGCCTTCATGGCCTTGCGCCAGCGCATGAACTCCATCGTCGGCACAATCGACGCGAGCCCGATTACGATGAAAAGACCGAACTTGGTGAGAAAGGCGTGGCTGGAAAAATAGTAAGCCGCGCCCTTCTCGAAGAAGAATACCCGCAGCAATCCGACGATCAGCAACGTACCGGCCGATGCCCCGAGCACGGAGTCGATCACCCCGAGCCGCTTCGCATTCTCGGCCGTGATCGGCTGTCGCAGCAGCACCAGCTGAATCGCAAGCATTGCGACCAGCACAAACGCCGCCAGATGATGCAGGAAGGCGGCGGTGACGATCATGACCGGCTGCTTCCAGACAGCGTCGCCGCGTTGCCGTTGAGGTCCTTGATCAGCGTCACGAAATGCTCGGGGAGCAGCACCGGCGTCGGCGGCGCGAGCAGGCCCATGTGCCGCGCCACGTCGCCGATAAAGCTGTTGCAGTTATTCGTGGGCGCGTGCCACTCCTTCGATGTGGCTTGCAGTCTGCGGATATAGGCAGCGGTGCGCTGATATTCGGCCTCGCTCAGAACGACGCAGTAGCGCGCGGTCAGATATTGCTCGTCGAGATCGCCCCAGCTTGCGCCGGTGTCGGCCGGCACGGGCATGACATGGCCCTGCATGTAGACATTGGGGTCGTAGCCCTTGGGATGCAGGCCCGCGACCTCGAACTTGCCGAACCTGCCATTCGCGCCGAGCCTGCCGTGCAGGACGAAGCTGTGGCCGTAGCTCGCCGCCGTTCGGGAACGGAATTCAACGAAATAAGGTTTACCCGGCTGCGGCTTGCACGCCGCCGCGGTTACCGGCTGCTTGATCTTTTCGTTCGGCCCGAACTGTGCCTGGGTGGTAGACGCGCTCATCGCGAATGCGGCGAGGAGCAAACCAAACATTGAAAGGCGATACGGACGCGACATGAGGGCCTCCTCTACTGCGTCACTGGCTGTTGCGTTTAGTTCGTCACCACGACCGGTGTGCCGACGAAAACATGATCGTACAGATCGCGAATGTCGTCATTGTACATCCGGAAACATCCGTACGAAACGAAACCGCCAACGGAGTTCGGCACATTCGTGCCGTGAATGGCGTATTGACCGCCGCCGCTCAGCGTCAATGCTGCGGCCCCCATCGGATTCTGCGGCGTTCCGCCTTTGATGACATTCGGGATGCGCGGATTGTCGCGCTTCACGTCGGCGGGCGGCGACCAGTCGGGCTTGATGTATTTGCCGTTGATGTAGACCGAGCCGGTCCAGCTTTTGCCGGAGCGGCCTACGCCGACCGGGTATCGGTAAGCCGTGCCGTTCGGGAGCACGTAGTAGAGCCGCCGCTCACGCGTCTTCACGACAACGGTGCCGGGCATATAGCCGTCGAAGCGCACCGTCTCGCGCGCCGCCTGAGCCGGCGCCGCAGCGAACATGCTGGCTGCGAAAGTGAGGGCGAGAAGCAGAAGAACGATTCGACGCAAGCAATACCTACTCGTGGCCTGCACGACGGCTTTCCGGCAGTCGTTCAAGCGCGGGCCGGCGCGAGGCCGGCCCGCTGCTGAGCGTCAGTACTTCGTGACGACGGGCGCCGGCGTCTTGCCGATCGGCACTTTGCCGACATGCGTGCAGCCAGCGGCCAGGAACGCGACGGACACAATGACGAGAACGGAAACGGTCTTCATGGGGTGCCCCTAGATTCGAGAAGTACCCGATTACAGTGGAATCGTTCCCCTGCCTCTAGTGCAAAAAAGACACAGGGGATAAGAGTTTACTTGGTTAACCGCGCGTCGCCCCCGCAGAAGCCTTGCCCTGCCTAGGGTCCCTGCCGGATGCCCCGTCCGGCCGGCCCCCCAAAAGTCAATGCTGGTTACGCACGCTTACCTGGAACGCCTCGGCAACCCCAGGCGTTATACCGGCAGCATCGAGCATTGCGGCCGGCGATGCCCGCTATTTTTGTAGCCCAACCCCGGCATGGACGCAGGGAGCAATGTCGCAAGCTCGCGTGGCGCGCATCGCCGGAATCTCACTCGCCTTGCTGTGGCTGGCGACGGCCCTGCTTGCCGCCGCCGCGGTTGAGCCCGACGCTGTTGCGGCCGTCCCCGTCCCGCCTGTTGTCGCTACCGCCGGCGCTTCCTGATCGTTTAGCGTCCGACATCTACAAATGCGGCGTCGAGATCCTGTGCACCGGGCTGTCGCCTGCCGCGCTCAGCGCGGGCAGCAATGTCTGCGATCAGTGCCGCGACGACCTCCGTGCGCCGTGCAATCGGATTGCGCTCGTAGCCTTCCTGCTGAAAGAAGTTCGCAGTCGGCACCCGCTCACGCAACGCCGGCGGCATCGACACCATGTCGATCCCGTTGCCATCGCCGGTGAAATTCATCAGTTCAAGCTCGGCGGCGCTGAGCGTCGCTTTGTGCCCGCGCGCTCGCGCGAAGTGAAGCGACGTCATGAGCTTGCGCGCCTGCAGCCATGGCCCGAGATCGAGGTCGAGGACCGCGGCGTGAATGCCCATGCCGCCGCGTGTTGTCTTGGCGAGCTTGTCATGCTCGCTCCAGCGGTTCGGCACGGTACGGCTGAATGCGACCATGCGCTCTAGCGCATCAATCTTGCCGAGCATCGCCGCCTTCGGCGGGCCGGAGAGCGCCGCTGCCTTCTTTGACAGCAGCGCGATCAGCGTCTCGCCATGCTCGGCGAGCAGCCCGACCGTGTTGGTACTGAGCAATTGGTTGTAGCCGAGCGCAGGCGAGATCGCCCGCGTTCCTTTCCCGATCAGCCCCGCCTGCGTGTCGTAATTTCCGTTGCCGCCGGTCTCGAAAGCGTAAATGCCGACCGCCTGCTCGCGCGTGAGTCCGGCGTCGAGTGCCGCACGCGCATAGGCGCGCTTGTACTCAAGCTCATTCACCGGACGCCGCGGCACGAAACCGAATTCCTCCGCCGCATGCTTCAGAAAGTCCGCCACCACCGGCATGTCCGGCCGGCGCGGCTCAGAAGGCAGCGGGGGTCCGGGCGGCCGTAGCGGGCCGGAATAGACCGGCGGTTGCACGAGCACGTAATCGTTGAGCGTGAGGGTCTCGCCGCGGCGGCGCTTCTCTGCTCGCAGCCGCCGCTTCTCTCCGATCTGACGCCAGTACGCAGACGCTTCTGCTTCGTAAGCCGCACGGACACGGGCGTAGTTCTCGCCTCCGCTCTGCGCGGCGGCAGGAGTTCCAAAGATCAGAGCCGCAACCAGCACGGAACCCGCGAACATAAATCGGTCGCGAAATTTCTTTATCTGGCACTGGGCGGGAGCAAGCATGAGGAGACGACCATGCCGGTGAAACCGATTCCCGAAGGATACCACTCGGTCACGCCCTATCTCATGGTGCGCGACGCCGACAAGAGCATCGAATTCTACAAAAAGGCGTTCGGCGCCGAATTGCCTAGCCCCGCCATGAAGGGTCCGGACGGAAAGACGGCCCATGCCGAGCTGAAAATCGGCGACTCGCGCGTGATGCTCGGCTCGCAGATGAGCGGTCAGGATAACAAGCCGACCGACGCCATGCACCTCTATCTTTACGTCCCCGACGCCGACGCGACCTACAAGAAGGCCCTCGCCGCCGGTGCGAAATCGTCCGTCGAGATGACCGACCAGTTCTACGGCGACCGCTCGGGCTGCGTGAAGGATCCCGACGGCCATGCCTGGTGGATCGCGACCCACAAGGAGGACCTCTCGCAGGCGGAACTGGAGAAACGCAGCGCCGAATATTTCCAGAAGAAGAGCAAGGCGGCGTAAGCCGCCTCACCTCACTCGCTCGCGAGCCGGATCGGCGCCGACACCGCCACGACCTGCGTGGGCGGCACGGCGGGTTTAACTCGGAGTGCGGCATATTTCGCGGCGATCACGTCGCGCACCTCGTCGAGGCTGCGCGGCTTCCTGCCGTCGTAGAAGATCGTGCGGTTGGCGCGGGCGGCGCGGCGAAACACCTTGTCGGCACGCTGCTTCGGCTTGCTGTCCGCGAGCCTGATGAGCTTGGCGCCGCCCGTCGCGCCCATGACGTGACCGATATAACGCTCGGCCGACTCCGGCGCGCGACCAAGCGCGCGCGCCATGTCCGACGCATTTTGCCGGGCGAGGACCGCGGCCATGAACGCCGCCAGCTCGACGTCGTTCCTGAGCGCGAGGATCTCGTCGCGCAGCAGCGCGTCCGTGACGTCGCACTCCCCTTTCTCGCCGAAGGTCACCGCGCTCGCGAGCGTATCGAGCCCCGCCCGCGCCCCATGCGCACGCATCATCAGGAGCCACGTGCGCTCGATGAACTGGTAGAGGCCGGTCGCGGTCGATGTCTTGGCCTCGAGTTCCGTGTCGAAGCTGCTTTCAAGCGCGGCCGTCCTGAGCAGGAAGTCGAAGTCCGCACCGGTCGCGATCGCGGCACCTTCGATCGCCGCCACAACTTCCTTCGACGCCGTAAGCGTCCACGCCACGGCATCGCCGCCCTCGGCAACGCGCTCCACCATCATGATCCGGCCGCCTGGATCGGCGGCCGCCTCGCCTGCCGGCGCGAACGCAAACACAATCGCGCACAGCAGCAACCCAGCCTTTTGCAATCAGCACCCCGCTTGTTGCGGGGCGATTGCAGCGCAGAGCGCGTGTTCGGCGGGTGACCGGAATGACTAGGATTTGAATCGCATTGACGCGGCCGCGACGCTGCACTGCCAGACAACATGCGGGCAATCGTTCGAATGCAGACTAATATTGCGGGCGATATGACCTCGTTAACCGCGCGGGCCGTGGCCGAGCCTCACGCAGATTCGCGCGGCGGTACACGTGCATTGCGGCAACTCGCGCCACTTCATGAGGAATTTCGTCGAAAATTGCCCGCGCCGCGGTAGCGGCGCTTTTGCATTGAATCGAATTGTGCCGGTTGGCGAAAGAACGAGGGCCGCCGTCCCGGCGGCCTCCATTGGCTCGTGACTTGCCGGCTATTGTTCAGATCCCGCCCATGGCGCGCGGCAACATCCGTTGCAGCACATTATCGCGGCGGCCGAAGTAGTGATAAAGCGCCGCGCTGACATGCGTCAGGACGAGCAGGATCACGATCCAGCCGACCCAGCGGTGGACGACGAACAACTGGGTCGCGAGCGGCTCGTTCTTGCCGACGATCGGCGGCAATTCGAACAGGCCGAAGAACGGCGTCGTCGCGCCGAACGCCGAGTTGGCGACGTAGCCGACGACCGGCATGGCGAGCAGCAGGACATAGAGCGTCGTGTGCACGAACGACGAAACCGCCTTTTGCCAGGGTTCGATGCCCGGATCGGGGATCGGCGCGCCGACGGCGAGCCGGTTGATCAGGCGGAGGATCATCAGGACCAGGATCGTGACGCCGAGCGACTTGTGGAAATTATAGAGCATGTCCCGGGTCGGGCCTTCGGCGATGCGCGTCATGGTGATCGCCACCGGTGCCGTCGCGAGGACGCACAGCGCAACGAGCCAATGAAGCAGCTTGGAAGTTGCCGGATAATGGTCGGTCCGCGTGCCGTAGGTCATCGTTTCCTCCTGTCGCCCGCCTTTTCGCC
>JAICQA010000331.1 GCA_025929595.1 Xanthobacteraceae bacterium | reverse complement strand
CGTCACGAACTTCTTGCCGACCGCGCTCTGGTAGAAGGTCAGCAGTTCCTTCAATTCCTGCTGGGAAAAGCGGGTGGCGTAAACGCCGGCGATGATATCGATGATTTCGCTCGTGCGCTTTTCGAAACCCGGTCCGATCGCCTTCAGCGACTCGACCAGCTCCTTCTGGAGATCCGGATTTTGCTGCACGAAGACGCTGAGCGACTGCTGCAGGATCGAAGGCACGACCCCTTCGAAGGCGCGCGTCGCGCCGGATGCCACCACGACCTCGCGCGCAAGCTGGACATTGGCCGAGGTCGTCGACCCCTGCGCCATGGCCGCGGTGCCGAACCCACCGAGCGCAATCAGCAACGCCAGCATCCGCAGGGCGGCGGCAAAGGTCGAACAAAACATCACTCTCTCCTCCAGAAAATCGTTCAGGCTTTTTCGACGATGCGCACGCCCGACGGCCCAGCAAGAATGGCACGCCGGGCCAGCCCGATGAATAGCCCATGTTCAACGACGCCGGCGATCCCGGCAAGACGGCGCGCGAGCGAGCGCGCATCCGGAATGGCCGCGATACCAGCGTCTATAATGCAGTGTCCCTGATCCGTGACAAAAACATGGCCGTCCGGCCTGCGGCGGATTTGCAACGTGCCCGCGCAGCCTTCGGCCGCCAGCGCGGCCTCGACCGCGCGCGTGATAGCCGGAATGCCGAAATCGACCACCTCGACCGGCAGGGGAAAGCGGCCGAGGCGCTGCACATATTTCGACTCGTCGGCGATGACGATCATTTCGCGCGAGGCCGACGCGACGATCTTCTCGCGTAAAAGCGCGCCGCCGCCGCCCTTGATCAGGTCGAGCGCGGGGTCGATTTCGTCGGCGCCGTCGATCGTGAGATCGAGCTCGGGCAACTCGTCGAGCGTCGCCAGCGGCACACCCAGACTTTCCGCCTGACGGCGCGTCGCCTCCGAGGTCGGCACGCCGGTGACGCGCAGGCCGGCTTTCACTTTCTGCGCGAGCAGGTCGACGAAATGCGCGGCCGTCGAGCCGGTGCCGAGGCCGAGCCGCATGCCGGGGCGCACGAAGTCGAGCGCGCGGGCGGCGGCCTCGCGCTTCAATTCGTCGGCGGTTTTCGATGGGGAGGACAGCATGTGGCTCGACCGGCCGGACCACTGAGGAATGCGGCGGCGTGGTAGCACGGCCCCTCCGCCCGCGCCAATGCGCGGAATCGCGCCGCCGGTGGACTTTCGGGCAAGCCGACGGTACCGAACCGCCTGCTGGAATCTCCCGCCATGTCCCCACGCCCGACCGTTGCATTCGACCTCGACGGCACGCTCGTCGATACCGCGCCCGATCTCCTGGCCGCACTCAATTTCGTGCTCGGAGAATCCGGCCTCGCCCCCGTTGAAGCGGAACGGATGCGCCGCCTGGTGGGCGGCGGCGCACGGCTCATGATCGAGCGCGGCCTGGCTTCGCACGGCGTCACACCGCAGGCCTCCGATGTCGACCGAATGCTGGAAGATTTCCTGCGCTTCTACGAGAAACATATCGCCGACCATTCGAAGCCCTTCCCGGGCTGCGCCGAGACCCTCGATCTGCTTGCGGCGCAAGGCGCGCGGCTGATCGTGGTCACGAACAAGATCGAGCGCTACTCGGTGCAACTCCTGGAGACGCTCGCGCTCGCCCGGCACTTCTCGGTCATCGCGGGGCCCGACACCTTTGGATTTCGCAAGCCCGATCCCGGACACTTGCTGCGCGCGGTCGAGCGCGCGGGCGGCGATGCGGCACATACCGTCATGGTCGGCGACTCAATCACCGACGTGAATACGGCGCGGGCGGCGCGCGTACCGGTGATCGCCGTCTCCTTCGGCTATCGCAGCGAGACGCTCGAGGAACTCGGGCCCGACCATGTGGTGGACCGGCTCGATGAGATCCCACCCCTCCTGGGCAAGCTCGGCCTGCTTCAGACCGCCCGTTAGTCTTCGATTAACCATTGACGGGAAGAGTAAGCGCTCAGGCTTCTCGAGCCGCTTTGGCGGCTGCCGTCGCGCGCGCGGCGTCCGGACACCATGCATGTCCCTGCTCTCCCGTCTCAAGCGCCGTCCCAAAGAGCCGGCCGACATCGCCGACGCGCCGCCGCTTTTGCCGCCGCTGCCGGTTGACAATCCGAACGACGCGTCGCGCCTGCGCGAGGCGCTCGATACGGCGCGCGAGTCGCTCGATCTGTTTGAGACCGATCTCGCAAAACTCATTGCCGAGGTAAGCAGAACCGCCGACCAGGTCCACGCAGGCATCGGCAATTCGACCCAGGCGCTCGAAGGAATCCGCGCCCGCGCCGGCCAACTCGACGAGCAGGCCGCCGTGTCGCAAGCCGATGTGAGCGAACTCGCGCAGGCGACGGACGAACTCGCACAGTCCTCCGCCGAGATCGGGCGGCAGGTGGACGTGGCCGGGAAGCTCACCGACGAGGCGACCGCCGCCGCCGGTGAGGCCGGCAGCAGCATCGACAGCCTGCGCGCCTCCTCGCACGAGATCGGCACCGTAGTCGGGCTCATCTCCAAGATCGCCAAGCAGACCAATCTCCTCGCGCTCAATGCCACCATCGAGGCGGCGCGCGCAGGCGAAGCGGGCCGCGGCTTCGCCGTGGTCGCCAATGAAGTGAAATCGCTTTCGGTCGAAACGCAGAAGGCGACCGATGAGATCGTGCGGCGCATCGCGAAGCTCCAGCACGACGCGCAAACCTCGATCGATTCGCTTGCGCGCATTTCCGGCGTGATCGAGAACATCAAGCCGGTGTTCGTCGCGATCGCGGCCGCGGTCGAGGAACAGGGCGCGACTGCCGGCGAACTTTCGAAAAACGCGTCAACCGCGTCGCAATTTGTCGGACAGGTCGGCGCCGGTGCGCGCGACATTCGCGACGGAACGGAGAAGGCGAGCCGCGAGATCCAGGAGGTCGACCGCGAAGGCGGGATTGCCGCCAGGCGCACGCAGACGCTGCGCTCGCGCTTTTCGATCTTCCTGCGCCAGACCCAGATCGGCGACCGGCGGCGGCACGAACGCCTGCCCTGCGGCCTCGCGGTGACGATCGAACATGCGGGCCAGTTCATCGCTTCGACCTCCGCGGACCTGGGCGCCGAGGGGGCGCTGGTCATGCCGGAGCAACACACGGACATAGGCGCGGGCGCCCGGTGCATGCTGCAAATCGAGACTATCGGCCGCGTTGCGGCGCGCGTCGCAGCGCGATCGGCACAGGGCCTCCACTTGCATTTCGAGCG
>JAICQA010000469.1 GCA_025929595.1 Xanthobacteraceae bacterium | reverse complement strand
GGCTTCGACCAGCGCACCAACGAGCCCATCGTCACCTTCCGCTTCAACTCTAACGGCGCGCGCCGTTTCGCGCAGGTGACGCAGCAGAATGTCGGCCGGCCCTTCGCGATCGTGCTCGACAACGAAGTCATCTCCGCGCCCGTGATCCGCGAGCCGATTTTGGGCGGGTCGGGCCAGATCAGCGGCAGTTTTACCGTCCAGCAGGCCAACGACCTGGCGATCCTGCTGCGTGCGGGCGCCTTGCCGGCACCTCTCAACATCGTGGAAGAGCGCACCGTCGGCGCGGGCCTCGGCCAGGACTCGATCGAAGCCGGCAAGCTCGCCGCCTATGTCGGCACGGCGCTGGTCGTGGTCTTCATGTTCGCGACCTACGGCCTGTTCGGGCTGATCGCGAATATCGCCGTCTTCGTGAACGTCGGCATGATCTTCGGCATCCTGTCGCTGCTCGGCGCTACGCTCACGCTGCCTGGCATCGCGGGCATTGTGCTGACCGTCGGCATGGCCGTCGACAGTAACGTCGTCATTTTCGAGCGTATCCGCGAGGAATTCCGCAACGGCCGTTCGGCCCTGACGTCCGTCGATGCCGGCTTCAAGGAAGCCTTGCGCACCATCGTGGACGCGAACGTGACTTCGCTGATCGCGGGCCTGATCCTGTTCTATATCGGCACCGGTCCGGTGCGCGGTTTTGCGCTGACGCTCTCCATCGGCATCATCACGACCATGTTCACGGCCTACACGCTGACGCGCCTGATGATGGCCATGTGGGTGAAGTGGACGCGCCCGACCACCATTCCGATCTGACCTCGTCGTATCGCTCGCTCGAATAGGAAGAGATTTTGCTCCTTCGCCTCGTTCCCGACGACACCAAATTTCCGTTCATGCGCTGGCGGCGGATTTTCTTTCCGCTGTCCGCACTGGTGACGGTGATCTCGCTCGGCGCCTTTGCGATCGCGGGCCTTAATCTCGGCATCGATTTCCGTGGCGGTACGCTGATCGAGGTGCAAAGCCGAGGCGACTCCGCAAATCTTGCCGCCATGCGCACGACGCTAGGCAATCTCAACCTCGGCGACGTGCAATTGCAGGAGTTCGGTAGTCCGCGCGACGTGCTGATCCGATTCGAGCAGCAGCCGGGCGGCGACGCGGCGCAGCAGGCGGTCGTGGAAAAAGTCAAGCAGGCGCTGGGTGAGCAATTCGAGTTTCGCCGCGTCGAGGTCGTCGGGCCGACGGTCTCGGGCGAATTGTTGCGCGCCGGCATTATCGGCGTTGCCCTGTCGCTCTTCTGTATCTGGATCTATCTCTGGTTCCGATTCGAATGGCAGTTCGCGGTCGGCGCGATGATCGCGACGCTGCACGACCTCACGGTGATTATCGGATTCTACGCCATCACGCAGGTCGACTTCGACCTGTCGGCGGTCGCCGTCGTCCTCACCATCGCGGGTTATTCGCTGAACGACACGGTCGTGGTGTTCGACCGCATTCGCGAACTGCTGCGCAAATATAAAAAGATGCCGCTGAACGACCTGCTGGACCTCGCCATCAACACCACGCTGCCGCGCACCGTCATTACGGGAGCGACCACCTTCCTGGCGCTGCTGGGCCTGACGTTCTTCGGCGGCGAAGTCCTGGCGGCCTTCACGCAAGCCATGCTGGTAG
>JAICQA010000162.1 GCA_025929595.1 Xanthobacteraceae bacterium | reverse complement strand
CTGCGCGTCGCGGGCACCGCCGAGTTGTCGGGTTACACCAAGTGGCTCGATCTGCGCCGCTGCAACGCGATCCTCGACAACGTGCGCGGGCTCTTTCCGGGCGCGGGCGATTTCGAGGCGGCGAAATTCTGGACCGGCCTGCGGCCGACGACACCGTCGAACATCCCCTATGTCGGCAGGAGCCGTTACCGCAATCTGTGGCTGAACACCGGTCACGGCACGCTCGGCTGGACCATGGGCGCCGGCTCCGGCAAGCGCATCGCCGACATGCTCGTGGCAGGCGAGGGGCCTGTCGTCGCCTGATCGGCTTCGCTATAGAGTGCAGCGCTTTAAAACGGGGGTTGGGGAATGCGTCGGTTCAAGTCGATTGCGGAGATGAAAGATGCGCTCGGTCAGGAACTCGGACCGAGCGACTGGGTGAAGATCGATCAGGAACGCATCGACACCTTCGCAAGTGTGACCGGCGACGATCAGTGGATTCATATCGACGTCGAACGCGCCGCCCGCGAGATGCCCGACGGCAAGACGATCGCGCACGGCTTTCTCACGCTCTCCCTGATTCCGCATCTGCGGCACCAGATCTGGCATCTGGAGTCGGTCGAGCGCGGCATCAATTACGGGCTCGAGAAAGCGCGGTTCCCCGCGCCCGTGCAGTCCGGCGACCGCGTAAGAATGCGGCAGACACTGACGTCCTGCGAGCCGCAAGGCGACGGCTACAAGCTGATCTTCACCTGCACGGTCGAGATCGAGGGCCGCGAAAAGCCGGCTTGTGTCGCGGAAACCGTCGGCATTCTCTACGAGCGCAAGTAACCGCGGCGTTCACAAGACTGAAATCGCCGTCGGCGGTCTTAATCTCGCAACTGCGGAATCGGCTGATTTCGGCGGTCGTGGGAGGCTGCCCCGGACGAGCATACCGGCGCGGCGCGCTCGTTTCCGGCCATTTTGTTGGGCGCCCAACTATTTTCATTGCCGCCCCGGTACTTGCCAAGGAGCATAACCATATTCGGGCGATTCCGGCCTGCGCGCACGCTCCGCGCGTTGACTCGCCACTTCGCAAATCCTTAGAATAACAGTCAAAAGAAGAAGATTGGGAGGAAGCCGAAGGATGCGAATGCATCGCCGACTTCCAGAAAAATTCGACTTGCGAGCGGAGTGCCGCGTGGGGCGCCGCTCGCGAATGATGAAATCACCTTGCGTCCGGCACGGCGGTGAGCCGCTCCGAAACGCGGATGGGACGGCAGAGTTCGGTTACAGGAGACGATGATGAGCGCAGCCCTGCGGTTCAATGTGATGCACTTCATGCCCTACGTGCATCTCCCGGAAAATCACAAGGACTATAAATCGACCTGGGTGAGTTTCCCGAACAAGTATTACGACCCGCACAAGGGCTACGAACTGTATCAGCAGTATCTCTCGCAGCTCGTTCTCGCCGACAAGCTCGGTTACGACGCCATCGTCGTGAACGAGCACCACAACACCGTCTACAGCATGATGGCCTGCCCATCGATCATCGCCGCCACGCTCATTCCGCAGACCCAGAACGCCAAGATTTGCGTATGGGGCACGCCGCCGAACTTCATGCTGCCGAACCGTCTCGCCGAGGAATATGCGATGCTCGACGTGCTCTCGAAGGGCCGTCTCGAAGTCGCGTTCCCGCTCGGCACCGGCATGGAATACTGGTCGAACCCGGTGAACCCGGCGACAGCGCGCGACAAGTTCCGGGAGTCCCTAAAGATCATCCTGCAGGCTTGGACCGAGGACGGTCCGACCACGCACTACGGCGAGCATTACACCTATCGCTTCCTCAATCCCTGGCCGCGTCCGTTCCAGCGGCCGCATCCGCCCTGCTACATCGTCGGCACCGGCAGCCCCGAGACGATCGACATCGCCGCCGAATACGGCTTCGGCTACGCGTCGGTCTTTGTCACCCAGCAGCGCGCGGCCGAGCTGAATGAAACGCTGCGCCAGCGCGCGCAGTCCTTCGGCAACAACCTGCGGCCGGACCAGTTTCCGCTCCAGACTTGGGTATATGTCGCCGAGACCCAGGAGCAGGCGGAGCGCGAATTCATCGGCCATTTCCAGCGCTTCTTCGAGGACTTCGCGCGCACGTCGCCGCAGTATCTCGCCCCTCCGGGCTATCTCTCGGTCGATCAGCTCAAGCAGCGCGCGGCGTTGGCCGACAAGATGCACGGCGGCTTCGATTTCGAGGCGATCTCCAAATCGTTCTTCATCGCCGTCGGCACGCCCGAGAAGGTTGCCAACCAGATCGGCGAGTGGAGCGTCAAGATGAAGACGAACCACTTCAACAACGTCATGCACGTCGCCGACATGCCGCACTGGAAATGCGTCAAGAACCTCACGCTGTTCGCGGAAGAAGTGATGCCGCGCCTGCGTTCGCGTTCCTCGCAGTACCGCATGGCCGCCGAGTAAGGACGAAGGGAACAGAGCAATGAGTAAATTCGAGCGCGAGACCCACGTCATCAACGGCGTCAAGACCGTCCTTTATACGGCCGGCCATGGTGAGCCCGTCGTGTTCTTCCACGGCGCCGGCACGGTCGACGGTTTCGACTTCGCGGAAGCATGGACCAACAAGTATCGCGTGATCGCGCCCTACCATCCGGGCTTCGGCGAGTCGGGCGACGATCCCAGCTACACGCATCTCAACGATTATGTGATGCACTATCTTGAGTTGTTCGACGCGCTCAAGATCGACAAGGTCAATCTTGTCGGCCTTTCCATGGGCGGTCAGCTCGCTGCGCTGTTTGCCTCACAGCACAGTCACCGGGTGAAGAAGCTCGCCTTGATCTGCCCGGCGGGTCTGATCGATCCGCAAAATCCAATGATCGATGTCCTCGCGGTGCCGGGCGAGCAACTCGTGCCCATGCTCGTGTCGAATTTCGACGTCCTCAAGAAGAAGCTACCGGAGAAGCCGGATCTCGACTTCATCGGCGAACGCTATCGCGAGTCGGCGACCTTCGCGCGTTTGTTCTGGGAGCATCCGGGCGATCCGAAGTTCATGCGCTATCTGCATCGTCTCAAGATGCCGACCATGATTGTCTGGGGCGACGAGGACAAGCTGATCCCGGTGCAACAGACCGAGACTTGGCGCAAATTCGTGCCGAACGCCGACATCAAGGTCTACAAGGGCGCCGGCCATCTCGTGCATCTCGAAAAGCCCGAAGCGGTGGAGGCGATCACCAATTTCCTCGGCTGAGCGGAGCGACTTGTCGAAACGAGGCCATGCAATGACGGCGGGGTTCCTCGCCGTCTGCCGGTGGGGGACATACACAGGTTGAAGGCTGCGGGACCGGGGCCGTTCTCCCGATCCGCCAACAACAAGAGCCGGGCGCAAGACGCCCATCAGAAAAATTCGCGTGTTCGATCGAACACCAATTGGGAGGAAGCAAGAATGGATAGACGAACTCTGTTGAAGGGCTCGGTGGCGGCGGCAGGTTTGGCCGCTCTGCCGTCGGTGCCCGCCCAGGCGCAGTCCGCGCCGGACAAGCTCCGCTTCGGTTACGCGATCACGCAGTCGGGTCCGCTCGGACCGGGCGCCGAGTCGACGGTCGTGTCGCAGTACAAGCTCTGGCACAAACGCGTGAACGACGCCGGCGGCATCACGCTGAAGAAGTTCAACAAGAAAGTGCCGGTCGACATGATCGGCTACGACGATCAGGGCAAGCCCGACGAGCTGATCAAGCTCACCCAGCGACTGATCGAGCAGGACAAGGTGGACATGCTCCTCAGCCCTTATGCGACGCACATGAATCTCGCATCGGCGTCGCTGTCCACCAAGACTGGCTACCCGGTCATTTATACGACCGCAACCACGACCAAGTCCTACAATCTGTCGAAGACGCACAAAAATGCCTTCTGGCAGATCGTGCAGCCGGTCGAAGCGACCACGCCGCTTGCCGATTATCTCGCGCGCCTCAAGAAGGAAGGCAAGATCAAGGGCACCGTCGGCGTCGTGCATCCGACCGTCGAATACGGCGTCGAAATGCACGAGGCCTTCGTGAACGCGGCCAAGAAAGCCGGCCTCAATGTCGTGGTCACCAAGACCTATCCGTTCGGCGCCTCCGATCTCCAGCCGGTGGTGCGTGAAGTGATGGGTGCCAACCCCGACGCTTTCGTCTGCATGAGCTATCCGCCCGACACCTTCATGCTCACCGAGCAGGCCAAGATCGTCGGCTTCAATCCGCAGTTCATGTATGTCGCGATCGGCGGCGTGTTCCCGTCCTACCAGTCGAAGTTTGGCAAGAATGCCGAAGGCATTCTCACCTATGGCGGGCAGGACGAGAGTGTCCCCGGCTACGCCGAATACGACAAGGCGCATCGCGCGATGTTCAACCGGCCGTCGGAGGCCGGCGCGGTCAGCGTCTATGCCGCGCTCGAAAGCACGCAGCAGGCGATCGAATCGGTCGGCTCCATCGATCGTCCGAAGATCCGCGACGCCTTGGCGAGCATGACCTTCAAGACGCTGTGGGGCGAGTACAAGTATGTCGACCAGCGCTGCTCCAGCCCGTGGGCGGTCGGACAGTGGCAGAACGGCAAGATGGTCGGCGTCGCTCCGGCGGACAAGAAGGGCGCCAAGCCGATCGTGTTCCCGAAACCGAAATGGTCGTGATCGGGGCGTGACGTCTTGAAAACCGGGGTCAGGCCGGGTTGCCGGCCTGACCCATTTGTTTGACCGCCCCGGGGGGCGCGCGCGTGGTTCTGTTCGAAGTCTTTATCAACGGCATTATCCTGGGAGGGATGTACGGGCTGATCGCGCTCGGACTGAATCTTCAGTACGGCGTTGCCCGCATTCTGAATTTGTCCTACGGCGAGTTTTTCGTCGGCGGCGCGTTCATCGCCTTCTTTGCGATCATGCTGTGGCAGGTCAATCCGCTGCTCAGCCTGTTTGTCAGCATGCCGCTCGCCTTCGCGCTGAGCTGGCTGATTTATCAGGTGCTGATGGTGCCGCTGATCCGCCGCGCGCCCGACCAGGACGCGCTCGACGCGGATGTCGTGCTTGTCACCTTTGGCCTCTTCTTCGTGTTCCAGGGGCTCGCCTTGGTCTACTGGAGCGGCGACCTGCGCGGTTACTCCTTCCTGTCGTCGCCCATCCATGTGCTGGGCGCGACCGTCGCGATGAACCGTCTGCTCGCCTTTGTCGGCGCCTGCGTCATTGCCGTCGTGCTGTTTCTCGTGCTGCGCTACACGCGCTTTGGCGCCGCGTTGCGGGCGATCACCATCGATCCGGTCGCCGCCGGACTCGTGGGCATCGACGTGCGGAAATACTCCGCGCTCGCCTTTGCGACGGGCGGCGCCCTTGCCGCCGCCGCCGGCATGCTGGTCAGCACCTTTGTTTCCTTCAGCGCCACGACAGGCGTCGGCTACACGCTGAAGGCGCTGATCGTCGTCATCATGGCTGGCGTCGGCCGCGTTACCGGCACTCTCGCGGCCGGGCTGTTGCTCGGTGTCGTGGAATCGCTCGGCGGCTATCTGATCGACCCTGCGCTCACCATTGCCATCAACTTCGCGCTCTTCATGCTGATTCTCTTGCTGCGTCCGACAGGACTGTTCACCCGTGCTTGAATTGCTTCGTAAGGCGCCTGTCGCTACTGCGCTGATCGTGGCCGGCGGTGCCGCTCTTGCGCTCGTGCCGTTCTTTGCCTCCGGCTACATCATGTCGGTCTTCATCTTGCTGTTCGCCAATGTTGCGCTGGCGACCGCCTGGTCCTTCTTCTCGGGCGCGACACGCTATATCTCGCTCGCGACCGCCGCGTTCTTCGGCATCGGTATTTATGTGCTGGCCGTCGCCCATGTGTATGTGCCCGTGCCGCTTGCGCTCGCCGCCGCCGTTGTGATCGGATTTCTGGTCGCGCTGTTTGTCGGCCTGTCCACGCTGCGTCTGAGCGGCGTTTACTTCGTGGTCTTTACCTTCGGCCTGACCGAGCTGGTCCACCAGGTGCTCAACTGGTGGGAAATCAAGATCAATCACACCGTGTCGCGTTTCATCTTTACCGACGTGTCCAATATCGCGATCTATGAGACGCTGCTCGCCGTCGCGCTCTTCACCGTCGTCGGCACCTGGTTTGTGAGCCAGAGCCGCCTTGGCTTCGCGCTGCGCGCCATCGGCGAGGACGAAACGGTCGCGCGCCACGCCGGCATCAACACCACGCTCGTCAAGGTTGTCTGTTTCGCGCTGTCGGCGTCCGTGATGTCGCTGGTCGGCGCCGCGCTGGCGCTGCGCTATCCCTATGTCGACGCCAGCATCGCCTTCAACAACACGTGGTCGTTCCAGGTGCTGATTGCGGCGCTCCTCGGCGGCGGCGGTCGCGCCTGGGGTCCCGCGATCGGCGCAATCCCGCTGGTGCTGCTGTCCGAATTCCTCGCCGGCACCTTCCCGCATCACTTCAGCATCGCGCTCGGCCTCTGTTTTGTTGT
>JAICQA010000070.1 GCA_025929595.1 Xanthobacteraceae bacterium | reverse complement strand
TTGCCGGGGCGGCTTAAGTAACCAACTGGTTACTACTGCATCATGGAGCGAGGCGATCGTCAAGAGGATGCCGGGCGGCCGGCTCGCATGAATCGAGCGCTTCGGGCAACGAAATCGCGCGTCGTACGTTGATCGACAGTCGTACGTTGATCGACAAAAGCCGTCGCTCCTGGTCAAGTCCATGCCTGTGCCGCCCGAAGAGCAAACTGCGGAATCTCGCGCGGACCAGAGCCCAAGAGATCGCGGCGCAAGCCGCACGGCGGCGGCGGGCCGTGAACTTTTCTACGCGGTGGGCGGCGATCTGAGAGCGGCCGCACGGCGTCTTCGCGCGCGCTTTGGTGCGAGAAGACTGCATGGCCACGAACAACATTCTCGAAGCGCGTCAAGTTCCGACCTCCGCGTCTTGCGCCGCTTCGGCCTAACGATCGTCGCGCTCACGATCGCGTTCACACTTCTTGTCTCCGGAGCGATGTTGTGGGCGCTGCATGATTTGCCCCTCGACCAGCCGAAAGGCGAGGTTGAGAGACCGGCCCTGCTGATCGAGGCGGCCGGCGGCGAGCCGCTTGGACGAGTCGGGCCACTCAAGGTTGCGGACGCCTCGCGAGAGGAATTTCCCGACCATCTCGTTCAGGCCGTGCTCAGCGTCGAAGACCGGCGCTTCTATAGTCATTTCGGCTTCGATCCGCAGGGCATCGTGCGCGCGATGCGGCGCAACTTCGAAGCAGGCGAAATCGTCGAGGGCGGCAGCACGATTACCCAGCAACTCGTCAAAATTCGCATGCTGGGCAACGACCGAACCTACACGCGCAAACTGCGCGAAGCGCTCACGGCGGTCTGGCTGGAACTGCGTCTCAGCAAGGACGAAATCATTACCCGCTACCTCAACAGCGTCTATATGGGCGCCGGCGCGCACGGCATGGCTGCGGCCGCCCGGCTTTACTTCGACAAGCATCCCTCCGACCTGACGCTCGCCGAAGCCGCGATGCTCGCAGGCCTGGTGCGGGCACCATCACTTTACAATCCGTTGCGCGATCTGGAGACGGCGCGGGCGCGGGCCGGTGTCGTCCTCGATGCGATGGTGGCGACCGGCGCCATCGACGCCGAGGCGGCTGCCGAGGCGGAGGCAAATCCGGCAGAGCTTGCCTTCGCGACGGATGTGTCGCGCGCCGAATCATGGTTTGCCGGATGGGTTGCAAAGGAGGCGGCGGACCTGACCGGGTCGTTCACCGGCACGTTGCGCGTGCGGACGACGCTCGTGCCCGAATTGCAGGGTTTAGCAGAGTCGATCGTGGAGACGACCCTCGCCGAGCAGGGCGACCGGGCCAATGTGTCGGAGGCAGCCCTGGTTGCGTTGCGTCCCGATGGCGCCGTTCTGGCCATGGTCGGTGGGCGAGACTACGGCAAGAGTCAATTCAACCGTGCGGCCGAGGCCAATCGCCATCCGGGGTCGGCGTTCAAGCTGTTCGTTTACCTCGCAGCCTTGCGGGCCGGCTATTCACCAGAGGACACGATCGACGCGGGGCCGATCGAGATCAAAGGCTGGCAGCCGGAAAATTTCGCCGATCGGAAGTATGGCCGCATGACGCTCGCCGACGCGTTCGCGCAATCGGTCAACACCGCGGCAGTACGCCTGGCCATGCAGGTCGGTCTGGACAAGGTGATCGCGGCCGCGCGCGATCTCGGAATCGATGCCGAGCTTCCGCCTTTGCCGAGCATGGCGCTCGGTGCGGTCGAAGTAAGTCTCCTCGATCTGACGAGTGCCTTCGCATCGCTGCAGTCGGGGCGGCTGCGTGAGCCCTGGGGTGTCGCGGCTCTGGGAATCGACAGTGATAAGCGGCTGCGCAGCGTCCGGCCGCATCTCGACTCGGAGCAGGCCATCGGACCCGAGAGACAATCGATGATCGACCTCCTCCGGCTTGTGGTTGAACGGGGAACCGGCCGCGCAGCCGCGCTCGGCGAATTCGCCGCCGGAAAAACCGGTACGAGCCAGAACCATCGCGATGCCTGGTTCATCGGATTCAATGAGTCGCTGATCGTCGGGGTGTGGGTCGGCAATGACGACGGCACGCCTATGGAGCGGGTCGTTGGCGGCGGCCTGCCGGCCACGATGTGGAAGCGCTTCATGCAGGAGGCCGCACCTCCAGCGGGCAACAGCGACGCGCCAGTGGCGGAGGTCAGGCAACCGCCTATTCAGCAAGCGCCGCCCGCCCCCCAAGCCACTGCGACCGTCCAGCCGGCGGCAGCCTCGGAAAATACCTCGCGGCCGCTTTGCGACTATCGGGCATGCGCCTCCGCCTATCGCTCGTTCCAGGCCTCGGATTGCACCTACCAGCCCTTCAGCGGCCCCCGCCAGATCTGCGACATTGGCGCACAGTCCGGCAGGCCGTCAGAACAGGCTTCGCGCAACCCGGCCAAGGGCCGAAGCGACGCCATCTGCAATATCGACGTTTGCTCGCAATTTTACAGCTCTTTCGATGAGTCAGATTGTACTTATCAGCCCTTCGGCGGCGGTCCCCGGCGCATTTGCGACCGCTAGTCCCGAAAAAGATTCTGCCACCCTGTCGATCCAGGCCCGGCCCGTTCGTCGTGATGACAGAAACCGGGCACAAAACGCTCACCCCTGTCCGCCCGGCACAGAAAAAGGAGATGACCGATGCGTTTCATGGTGATCGTCAAGGCCAGCAAGGATTCCGAAGCGGGCGTGATGCCGTCCGAGGAGATGCTGGCCGCGATGGGCAAGTTCAACGAGGAGATGGTGAAGGCCGGCATCATGCTCGACGGCAACGGCCTCCAGTCGAGTGCGAAGGGCGCGCGCATCCGCTTCAACGGCGACAAGCGCACCGTAATCGACGGCCCGTTTGCCGAGACGAAGGAGCTTGTCGCCGGTTACTGGATCATCGACGTCAAGTCGAAGGCTGAGGCGATCGAGTGGATGAAGCGCTGCCCCAACCCGCATGCGGGCGAGAGCGAGCTCGAGATTCGGCAGGTGTTCGAGCTCGAGGACTTCGGCGAGAGCCCGGCGGTCGATCTGCATCGCAAGCTCGGCGACGAGATTGCGCAGCAGCAGAAGAAGTGAGCCGCGCCGGCTTGCGCTGACTTCAATGAGATGGTGTATCGGCGGCCGTGACGGCTGCCGATACAAATCAGACGATCGACGCGGTCTGGCGCATCGAAGCCCCGAAACTGATCGCGAGGCTCGCGCGCATGGTGCGCGACGTGGGCCTGGCTGAAGAGCTGGCGCAGGACGCGCTGGTGGCGGCGCTCGAAAAGTGGCCTGGGACGGGCGTGCCCGACAACCCCGCTGCGTGGCTGATGCAGACCGCCAAGAACCGCGGCATCGACCGGCTGCGGCGGCTCAAGCTCGCGGCGCGCAAGGAAGACGAAGCCGCACGCGAGATCGAGGCACAGCTTGAAGCTGCCCGGCCCGACCTTGAAACGGCGCTCGACGACGACATCGGCGACGAGCGGCTCGGCCTGATCTTCACGGCGTGCCATCCCGTGCTTTCGACCGAGGCGCGGGCCGCGCTCACGCTGAGACTCCTCGGCGGTCTCACCACCGACGAGATCGCGCGGGCGTTCCTCGTGCCCGAGCCGACGATGGCGCAGCGCATCGTGCGGGCGAAGCGCGCGCTCACCGAGGCGCGCGTGCCGTTCGAAGTGCCACGCGGCGAGGAGCGCGCGGGGCGCCTCGCCTCGGTGCTGGAAGTGATCTATCTCATCTTCAACGAAGGCTACTCGGCGACGTCCGGCGCGAGCTGGATGCGGCCGGCGCTGTGCGAGGAAGCGCTGCGGCTCGGGCGCGCGCTTTCCGGCCTCGCGCCGCAGGAGCCTGAAGTGCACGGACTACTGGCGCTCATGGAAATCCAGGCGTCGCGTCTGTCGGCGCGCGTCGACGCAAACGGCGAGCCGATCCTGCTGCTCGATCAGGACCGTTCGCGATGGGACCAATTCCTGATCCGGCGCGGACTCACGGCTCTCGAACGCGCGGAGTCGCTCGCAAAGGAGAACAAAATCGCGCTTGGTCCCTATTCCCTCCAGGCGGCGCTGGCGGCGTGCCACGCACGGGCACGCAAGGCGGACGACACTGATTGGGCGCGGATCGTCGGCATCTACGGTGCGCTCGCCGAGCGTGCGCCCTCGCCGGTGATCGAGCTCAACCGCGCGGTCGCGCTCGGGATGCTGATGGGGCCGGCGGCAGGACTTGAGATCGTCGACGCGCTGAACAATGAGCCGGTGCTGAGAAACTATCACCTGCTGCCAAGCGTGCGCGGGGATTTCCTCAAGAAGCTCGGACGAATGGCGGAAGCGCAGGCCGAGTTCGAGCGCGCGGCGGCGATGACCGAGAACGAGCGGGAGAAGAAGCTGCTGCTCGAGCGGGCGAAGGCGTGCGCTGAACCTGCCTAGTTTTTTCCTCGTCATCACCGGGCCGCCGCGCCCGGCGACCCTCTGGCGCGCCGTTGGCGCGGCGAGACCCGGTGATCCTGATACCGGCGGCACGGCCGTGCCCTGCCTATTGAGATGGCCGGGTCTCGCGCCGCCAAGCCGCTCGCCGTTTCACGGCTCGCGGGGCGGCGCGGCCCGGCCATGACGAGTGGATAAAGATGCGAAGCGGGTGGCTGAGGCGGCATTCACAGCTTCCGGCGGCATGCGACCCGCGACGATGTCGCCGACCTGCCGCACCGTGTCGAAGGCCTGGTGCTCGATCGCCTGCGGGGTCAGGCCCGCCGTGTGCGGCGTCGCGATCACGTCCTCACGCGCTGCCAGAGGCAACGACGGCTGCTGGTCCGGCGCGCGGCCGACATCCATCGCCGCGCCGGCGATCGTCCCTGCATCGAGCGCGGCGGCAAGTGCTGCTTCATCGACAAGATTGCCGCGCGACAGATTGATGAAATAGGCCGCCTGTTTCATGCGCGCGAAAGCGGCCGCGTTCATCAGATTTTCGGTCTGCTCATTGGCAACGGCGAGACAAACGACGAAATCGG
Organism: Xanthobacteraceae bacterium; assembly: GCA_025929595.1. GTDB lineage: Bacteria > Pseudomonadota > Alphaproteobacteria > Rhizobiales > Xanthobacteraceae > JAUSIF01. Next base: position 5,075 of record JAICQA010000070.1, on the reverse strand, counting down.
AATCCGCGAGCAGCGCTTCGAGCGGCACATGATGCAGGGCCGGATCCGGCTTCTGGAACGGATCGGCGATCAGCACCTTCATGCCGAGCGCGAGGCCGAGCGGCGCGAAGTGGCGAGAAATCACGCCGTAGCCGATAATGCCGAGGGTCGAGCCCTTGAGCTGGCGGCCCATCCTCGCCTCGGGTTGCTTGCCGGCACGATAGCCGATCACCGCGCGGGACACGCCGCGCGCGAGGTCGACCATCATACCGAGCGCCATTTCAGACACCGACGCCGCGAAGCCCGGCGTCGCGCGCGTGACCAGCACGCCCGCCCGGCTCGCAGCGTCAACATCGATATTGCGGATATCGACCGCCACGCGCAGGAAGGCTGCGACATCGGGCGCGCGTTCGAAGAAGGCGGCGGGCGCGGCCGTCTGCCGGTCGGAGACGACGATCTCGCAGCCGCGCGCGGCTTCGACGAGCGCGGCGGCATCGAGCACCCGGCCCGTCTCGTTCAGCCGTACGTCGCCGAGCTTGCGCAATTCTGAAAGCGCGCGCGCGCCGTAGTAGTTGGCGAGCATGTCGGGCACATGCGTCAGGAAGATGCGCATGGCGCGCAGTGCTCAGGGCTTGAGATAAGCGAGCACGACATCGACGATGTGGCGGCCGCGCGCGTCGAGGGCCGCGCGGATGGTGAGGTCGCGGCCGAAGATCGTCGAAAGCGTGAAGCGGTTCGACATATAGAACCAGCCGAGACCGGCGATGGAGATGTAAAGCTCAACCGGATCGACGCCGCGGCGGAAGACGCCTTTGCCGGCGCCGCGCTCGAGAAGATCGGCGATCATGCCGATGAGCGGCGAATGCAGGTCGCGGATTTTCTTCGATTTCTTCAGATACGCGGCACGATGCAGATTTTCCGTGCCGAGCATGCTGAGGAATTCCGGGTGCCCGATGAAATAATGCCAGGTGAAGAGCACCAGCTCGCGCATGCCCTCGACCGGGTCCTTGCCCGCCAGATGCAGGCCGACTTCGGCCGAGCGGATCGCGGTGTAGGTCGCTTCGAGCGCCGCGAGGTAGAGTCCCTCCTTGTCGCCGAAATAGTGATAGATCATCCGCTTGTTGACGCCAGCCCGCTTTGCGATCGCGTCGACGCGCGCGCCGTTCAGACCCTTGGCGGTGAACTCTTCGGTCGCGGCAGCAAGGATCGACGCCTGCGTGCGCTCGGGATCGCGCGAGACCCCGGTGGGGGAGCGCGGGGACTTGGCCTTTTCGAGGCTGGCTTCCACCTGAGGACATTCCTGCAAAGGGGGTGCGATTGGCGTAGCGCGTCCGCGACGCGCCGACAAGGAGCAGCTTTTAAGGCGCGTAACGGATGGCAGCCGTCGCGGAGAGATCATATCCGCCGAGCTCAGCGGCGCGGGCTGCGAATTGCGGCGTGCGCTGGAACGTGAGCAGCTTCTGCAGAGGGGGACGAAAATAGTCGCGACGGCGCATGGCAAGATCGAAGCATTCCCAAAGCAAGGGAACGAATCCGAGACCGGCAGCGTCGGCCACCGCATGCGTGGCGATGCCGCAGTCGGCACGGCCGGCGCGGATCGCCTGCGCCACGTCAGGTCCGGTTGGCGCGGGCGGACCGGCGACGACAAGTTTTTCGAGCGCGATGCCGGCGCGATGCAGCAGCGCAAGCAACAAAAGCTGCGCGCCGGCGCCGGCAGGCCGCACTGCCATGCGCGCCTTCGTACGCGCGACATCGTCAATGGAGCGCAGGTTCAAGGAATTGCCCGGCGCCACCAGCAATCCCTGTTCGCGCCTGACGAAAGCGATCAACACCGCGTCGCGCATTTCGGCGCGGACGCGCAATGCTTCCACATTCGCGTCGATCGAGGCCGACTCCAGCGCATGCAGATGAATCGCCGCGCTGACAACGCCGCCGTCGGCAAAACGCCGCAGCCCGGCGTCGCTGCCCTCGGCGAGCGACGCAAGACCGCAGCCGCTTTCGCGCAGCGCCCATTCAAGAAGCGGATCGTGGCTGCCGCCGACAATCGGCGACGGTTCGGCAAGCACCATGCCGTCGGGCCGCACGAGACTCGAGGAAAGCCACTGATCGAGCTCCGCCTTCGGAAAAAGCCACCGGCCGGTGACCTTGGTGCACGGGATGGCGCCTTCCGCGACCAGCTCATAGAGCTTGCGCTCCTTCAGCCGGAGATAGTCGGCGGCCTCGGCGGTTGTTAGCAACTGCACGCGGTTTTCCTGCGCAAGAGTGCGTATTTTCCATCTTTGTCCCGCTTTGAAATTTATGCAACCCATTAGCGGGACGAGGATTTCTGTATGTCCGAAGGCGCTTCAGCTCTCGAACTGATCTTCAGCGGCGACTCCGATCTTTATTCGATCGTCGGCCTGTCGCTGTATGTGAGCCTGTCGGCGGTGGCACTTGCGGCCGTCGTGGGTTTCCCGCTGGGGGCCTTCCTGGCGCTCGTAAACTTTCCCGGCCGATCCTTCGTCGTGGTGGTCCTGAACGCCTTCATGGGCCTGCCGCCGGTCGTGGTGGGGCTCGCGGTCTTTCTGCTGCTGTCGCGCTCGGGACCGCTCGGTTTTCTCGGCATTCTCTTTACGCCGCGCGCGATGATCGTTGCGCAGGCGCTGCTGGTTCTGCCGATCATTGCCGCGCTTGCGCGCCAGACCATCGAAGACCTGTGGACGGAGTATCGCGACGAATTGACCGCGATGCGCATCGGCCCGGCGGGGCGGGTCGCGACGCTGCTTTATGACGCGCGCTTCAGCCTCATGACGACCCTGCTCGCGGGCTTCGGCCGCGCGGCGGCGGAGGTCGGCACGGTGATGATCGTGGGCGGGAATATCGACGGCTTCACGCGCACCATGACGACCGCGATCGCGCTCGAAACCTCGAAGGGCGACCTGCCGCTCGCCATGGGGCTTGGCATCGTCCTGATCTCGCTGGTCATCGCCGTCAACGGCATCGCCTGGGGCGTGCGGCGCTATGGCGAACTTCGTGCGGGGTGAACGCATGCATGGCGGTATGAGCGACCTGCCGATCGCCTTCGAGCGCGCCACGGTGCGCGCGGGCGCGGTCACGATCCTCGACGAGATTACGCTCACCGTGTCGCCGGGCGCGCCTACCTTGCTCATCGGCCCGAACGGATCCGGCAAGAGCACGCTGATCAAGCTCGGCATGGGATTGATCGATGCGAGCGAAGGCCGCGTCACCTGGGGCGGACGGACAAACGCAGCAAGCCCGCGACGGGCGATGGTGTTCCAGCGGCCGATCATGCTGCGCCGAAGCGCAGTGGCGAACATCGAATATGCGCTCGCCTCGCGCGGCGTATCGCGGGGCGAACAGGCGCGGCGCGCCGATGCGCTGCTGACACAGGTCGGCCTGCGGCACCTGAAGGACCGGCCGGCACGGCGGCTTTCGGGCGGCGAACAACAACGACTCGCGCTCGCGCGCGCGCTCGCCTGCGATCCGGAGGTTTTGTTTCTCGACGAGCCGACCGCGAGCCTCGATCCAGCCTCCACCAAGGCAGTCGAGGACATCGTGCGCGCGACCGCCGACGCCGGCGTGAAGGTCGTGATGGCTTCGCACGATCTCGGTCAGGCCAAGCGGCTCGCCGGCGACGTGGTGTTTCTTGTGCGCGGGCGAGTCGCGGAGCAGGCGCGTTCCGCCCAGTTCTTCGTTGCGCCGGCCACGCCGGAAGCCAAGGCCTTCCTGCGCGGCGATCTCGTGATCTGAAGCAAGAAAGAGGAGAATCATGTCGCGTCGTCAATTCGTACTCGGACTCGCGCTCGCGACCGTCCTCGGTCTCGCTCCCGCGAGCGCGCAGGAAAAATCCATTGTCGTGTCGTCAACCACGTCGACCACCGACTCCGGCCTGTTCAACCACATCCTGCCGCTCTTCAAGCAGAAGACCGGCATCGACGTGAAGGTGGTGTCGCAGGGCACCGGTCAGGCGCTCGACACCGGACGGCGCGGCGACTCCGACGTGGTGCTTGTGCATGCCAGGGCGCAGGAAGAGAAGTTCGTCGCCGACGGCTTCGGCGTGAAGCGCTATCCGGTGATGTACAACGACTTCGTGCTGATCGGGCCGAAGTCCGATCCGGCCGGCATCAACGGCACGAAGGACATCGCCGCCGCGCTCAAGGCGATCGCCGCGAAGGACGCGCCGTTCATTTCGCGCGGCGACAAGTCGGGCACGCATTCGGCCGAGCTGCGGCTCTGGAAGGCGGCCGGAATCGACATCGCGAAGGAGAAGGGCGACTGGTACAAGGAAATCGGCCAGGGCATGGGTGCGGCGCTCAACACGGCGTCGGCCTCGAACGGCTATGTGCTTTCCGACCGCGCCACCTGGATCAACTTCAAGAACCGCGGCGAGCTTCAGATCGCGGTCGAGGGTGACGACCGGCTGTTCAATCAGTACGGCGTGATGCTGGTGAACTCCGAAAAGCACAAGCACGTGAAGAAAGCCGAGGGCCAGGCTTTCATCGACTGGCTCATTTCGGCGGAAGGCCAGAAGGCGATCGCCGACTACAAGATCAACGGCCAGCAGCTCTTCTTCCCGAACGCAACGGCCCGGGGAGCATGAACGTGAAATTCCCGGCGGCAAGGATTTGTTTACGCGTGTGCGCGACGATGTGTTGAAGCGAGTCGCGACGCACGACTTGCGATCTCGGGTCCCGCGCCGCTCAGACCCGGTCTTCACTTAAAGTATCGATTCAATCTGAGAGATTGAGTCCGCTTCGCCTGACTCGTCAGTTGACGCGGCGACATCGTGCGGCCCGGATTCGTGAATCAATCCAGAGGGCTGCGGAGGGAGCCGAAAGCTCCGATTCCGCGCGAACTCCGCTCATAAACCGATTCCGACCGCACAAGACTTCGATTCAGGTTGAAGGGCGTTTCGGACTCGCCTCAGTACATCGACTGCGGCAGCCAGAGCGAGATCTGGGGGAAGGCGATCAGAAGCGTCATGATGATCACTTCGCAACCCAGGAACCAGAAGCAGCCCTTGAAGATCGTCTGGAGCGGAATCTCGTTGTTGGTCGCGGTGGCGACCACGAAGATGTTGAAGCCGACCGGCGGCG
>JAICQA010000125.1 GCA_025929595.1 Xanthobacteraceae bacterium | reverse complement strand
GCGTGCAACAACGCCCAGCTCAGCGAGATGAACAGAAGTGCGCCGGTGGCCCCAAGCGCCGAATGCGCCAGTCCCGGCAGGAGAAAACCGCGAAAGATCGTTTCCTCGACAATCGGAGCAATCACGCCGAGCGCGATCGCAAGAAGCACTAGCGTGCCGGTCGCTCGCGCCGACTGGTAGATATCGAGGACGAACGCAGGCGTAACAGGGTAGCCCGCGAGCCACGACAGAAGATCGACGAGCGGGATCAGCACCGCGAGTGTGACCAATCCGATGGCGACGTAGCGCCCCTCGGGCACGCGCAGTCCGAGATAGTCCGCAAGTTCGCAACCTGCTGCCCGCACGCCGATCGCAAGCACCGCCAGCGGCACGATGGCGGCCGCAATCGTCACCATGGACACGAATGGCGCATTGGTCACACGCGAGCGCGGATCAGGCGGCGCACCGTCAAACAGCCAGTTTGCCGCCAGTTCGCCCACGACGATCTGCGCGCCGAGCCAAAGCGCAACCGCGGCGAAGCCCCAGGCGAGGCTTCCGCCAAGTCCCCATGGCGCGCAGCCCGTGGCTGCGCGCGTCTGCACCGGAGTCACACCTCGACCGCCTTGCCCTTTTCCGGAACGATCACCTGCGTCGAGTGCCCCTTCATCTCGGCGAGGAAATTACTCGCGTCCTTCTCGACCATCGGCAGGAACGAACCGTAGTGACAGGGGAACACGCTCTTCAGTTTGAAGAACCGCTTGACGGCAAGCGCGGCCGTCTTCGGGCCCATGGTGAAGCGGTCGCCCATCGGCACCATCGCGACCTGCGGCGCGTACAACTCATTGATCAGCGCCATGTCGGAAAAAATATCCGTGTCGCCCATGTGATAGACCGTCGGCTCGCCCGGCGCGGTAACGATGACGCCGTTCGGGCTACCAAGCGCATGGGACACGCCATCCTTCATGGCGGACGCCGAGTGGTCCGCGCGCACGAGTGTCACCGTAAAGCCGCCGTGCTCCGTCGTGCCGCCCGTGTTCATGGGATCGAAGTTCTTGACGCCCTGCGCGGCGATCCACATGCACAGGTCGAAATTCGTCACCACCTTCGCGCCGGTGCGCTGCGCGATGGCGACCGTGTCGCCGAGATGGTCGAAGTGACCGTGCGTGACGAGGATATGCGTCAGGCCCTTTTCCGCTGCGGCCGTGTCGCCGCCGACACCGGGGTTGTCGGTGAAGAACGGATCGATCAGGACCACCTTGTCCTTGAAGTCGAGGCGAAAGGCGGAATGGCCGTACCAGGTGATGCGCATGAGGTCTCCTCGGGTTCGCGGAACGGCCGGAGTATAGGCGCCGACCTGCGGGCGACAATGCGCCGTCGCCATGCTACCCGCTCACCATGTCCGCCCCGGTCCTGCCTCTGATCGAAGCCGCCGCGCTGCTGCCGCCGCGGGGCACACTCATCGGGCTCGATCTCGGCACCAAGACCATCGGCGTCGCGGCGAGCGATCCGGACCGGCGGCTCGCCACCGCCGTCGAAACCATCGAGCGAAAGAATTTTACCGCCGATGCCGCGCGTCTGCTTCAACTGGCCGCCGAACGCGGCACCATAGGTTTCGTGCTGGGCCTGCCGATCAATATGGACGGCTCCGAAGGCCCGCGGGCGCAATCCACCCGTGCTTTCGCCCGCAACCTGGCCGGCCGCACAGAATTGCCGATCGCGCTCTGGGACGAGCGCCTCTCTACCGCCGCCGTCGAGCGCGAGCTGATCGCCGCCGACGCGAGCCGCAGGAAACGTGCAGCCGTCATCGACCAGCACGCCGCGATCTTTATCCTGCAGGGCGCCCTCGACCGCCTCGCCCGCGCGTGACGGTCATGCGCACAGCCGTCTCGCCCGCCCGCGGCGAATAGGATAAGAGCAGCGACCGTTCCTGTTGCCCATCCATGGCTGTCATCTCCGCCCTTCTCCCGGTCTTTCTCGTCATCGCGCTCGGCGTCCTGCTGAAGCAGACGCTGCTGCCCGAGCGCGCGGCCTGGGACTCGCTCGAGCGTCTGACCTTTTACGTGCTGTTCCCGGCGCTGCTCACGGTGACGACGGCAACCGCCGACCTTTCGGAAGTGCCGGTCGGCGGCGTCGGTGGAGCGCTGGCCCTTGCCATCCTCATTCTCGCGACGCTGCTTCTGATTGTACGCGTGCCGCTGTCGCGCGCGCTTACCATCAACGGCGCAGCGTTCACGTCGGTGTTTCAGGGCGCGATACGCTGGAACACCTATGTGGCGCTCGGCATCGCCGGGAGCCTCTACGGCACACCGGGACTGGCGCTCGCCTCCGTCGCCATCGTGGCGATGGTCCCGCTGCTGAACCTGATCTGTGTGCTGGTGCTTGCGCGTTATGCCGCCGACGAGTCGCCCGACGCCCGCACGACCGCAGGGATGGTGCTGCGCAATCCGCTGATCTGGTCGGTGCTCGCGGGCATCGCACTCAATGTTTCGGGCGTGCCGCTTCCACCCATCGCGGTGTCGTTCGCGGAAATTCTCGGCCAGGGGGCGCTCGCGCTCGGGCTGCTTGCCGTCGGCGCGGGGTTGGAGCTCGGCAAGGTATTACGCCCGAGCGCGGCCGTCATCGTCACGATCGTGCTGAAGCTCGCGGCGATGCCCGCGGTCGCGATCTCCCTCGCGCTCGGCTTCGGCCTCGACGGCGCGGCGCTCACGATCGTCGCCGTCGCATCGAGTGTCCCCTCCGCGCCCGGTTCCTACATTCTTGCGCGACAGATGGGCGGCGACGCACCGCTTCTGGCGAATATCCTCTCGATGCAGATACTCGTGGCGCTCGTCACCATCCCTGCCGTGCTCGCCCTCGTCGCACTGCTCGCCAAATGAAAACGGCGGGCCGAAGCCCGCCGTCCCGTAAGCCGGTGCCAACCGGAAGTTTTCAGCAGTAGGCCCAGTAGCCCTGACCGCGATACGGACCGGTCTGCACCCAGCAGCGCTGCGGCGGCGGGGGCGCCGGCGTCGCATAATAATAGGGGCTCGGATGCGCGTAAGCGCCGTGCGCGAGTGCGCCACCGAGCATCAGCCCGCCAAGCACACCGAGGCCGATCGCCGTATTGCGCCGGCCGCGGCTGCTGACATCGATGACATCGCTTGTCGCAGCGTTCTTTACCGCGAGTTGGCCGGAGCCGATCGGTGCCGCGACTGCATAGCCTGAGGCCGACACCGCGATCGCGGCGGCGGTCCCGATGGCGAGAATCTTGTTCATGGTCATGGTCGAACCTCTTGTTCACGCGGCACCAAGCCGCGCGATGACACAAGAACAATCGCAGAAACGCGATGAATGTTCCATGAACAGTTTTAGGGTTCCGGTACCGCCCTCAAACCTCGATTCTTTGTTAGATAACAACCCCTTGTAAAAATCGACGAAACTTCATCGCGGAACCGCAAGACTCCGCTCGAGGAGCGTTTCGGCAACTTGCGAGGGAATCGGCTCGCCGTAGCTGCGGCCCGAAAGCCCGCCCATCCGGTGCAGCGCAAACGCCTCTGCGATCGCCGGCGGTGCTGACTTGGTCAACGCGTCAAGCGCGACAAGCAGTGCCAGCGTCTCGCCGGTCCGGCGCGCCATCGTCTCGCGCTCCCGGTCTTGCAATCCGCTTGCGACGCGCTCCACGGCCGTCCGAGCACCCGGAAGGCCGCGTGTGCTTTCAGCGAGCCCGGCGACCACCTGCTCCATGCCCTCCCGCTCGCGCTCCACGCCGCGCAGGAGATCGAGCGCCATCACGTTGCCCGAGCCTTCCCAGATCGCGTTCACCGGGGCCTCGCGATAGGCGCGCGCGAGCGGCCACTCCTCGACGTAGCCGTTACCGCCGAGACATTCCATCGCCTCGTAAATGAAACCGGGAGCGGTCTTGCAAACGAGCAACTTGGCGGCAGGCGTCATGATGCGGGCGAACGATGCCTCCTCGGCACTCCCGCCCGCGCGGTCGAATGAGCTTGCGAGCCGCATTGCGAGCGCAACCGCGCCCTCGCGCTCCAGCGCGAGATCAGCGGCCACCGTGCGCATCAGCGGCTGATCGACGAGCTTCTTCTGAAAAACGCTGCGATGGCGGATGTGATGAATCACAAAAGCGAGCGCGCCCTGCATCAACCCCGCCGACGCCACGACGCAGTCCAGCCGCGTGAGCTGCACCATGGCGATGATCGTGCGGATGCCTGCACCTTCTGCGCCACAACGCAGCGCAAAGGCATTCTCGAACTCGACTTCCGACGACGCGTTCGACCGATTGCCGAGCTTGTCTTTCAGGCGATTGAACCGCAGGCGATTCACGGAACCGTCGGGCAGGAAACGCGGCACGAGAAAGCAGGTCAGTCCGCCCGGCGCCTGCGCGAGCACCAGAAACGCATCGCACATCGGCGCCGACAGGAACCATTTGTGCCCGACGAGCCGGTAGTGATCACTGTCTAGCTCCGCGCGCGTCGTGTTCGCGCGCACGTCGGTGCCGCCCTGCTTCTCGGTCATGCCCATGCCGAGCGTGACGCTTCTCTTCTCGCTCGCCGGCCGGAAACCCGCATCGTATTCGCGCGAGCGGAGGCGCGGCAGCCATTCGGCGACGAGCGGCGGTTCAGCGAGGAGTGCGGCCGTCGCGGCGTGTGTCATCACGATCGGGCAGAGATGCCCCGCCTCCACTTCGCCCGCCATGTGCAGCTTCGCGGCACGCAGGACATGCGCGTTCGGCGCCTCCTGCCGCCCGCCCTCACCCCAGGTGGAGCAGTGCAGCCCTGCGGCCATGCTCGTCTTCATCAGGGCGTGATAGGCGGGGTGAAACTCAACCCAGTTGGCATGATAGCCGCGGGAGTCGAAGGTTTTCAGCCGCGGCGGATGCTCGTTGGCAAGCCGGCCGAATTCCGCCATGTCGGCGGTGCCCCAGCGCCGCCCGAACGCCGCCAGCGCCGCCTCGTCGCCTTCCGACGGCCGACCGAAGGCGCGCACGGCACCCTGCAACGCGGCGTCCGACGACCAGAGATCCACGTCCCCCGGCGGCGGCGCCTGGTTCAGCACTTCGTGTGTGGCGAATGCTTCCGTGGTCATGGTTAAGGCCCTTTGCGCGCCGCCCTCGGAATTGCCGGGACAAACCAACAGGAAACTACCATGCGCGACGCTCTAGCGCTTGCCCGACGGGCCGCCTGCCGCTAAGCAGTCGCTTTCAGAATGAACGCAGTTTCGACAAGCTCCTTCGTGCTGAGCCGCAGGCACTTGCTCGGCATCGACGGGCTTTCCGCCGGCGAAATCACCGGCCTGCTCGACCTCTCCGAAGAATTCGTCGACCTCAACCGGCAGATCGAGAAAAAGCGCACCACACTGCGCGGCCGGACGCAGATCAATCTCTTCTTCGAATCCTCGACCCGCACGCAGTCGTCGTTTGAGCTCGCCGGCAAGCGCCTCGGCGCCGACGTCATGAACATGTCGATCGCTTCGTCCGCGATCCGCAAGGGTGAGACGCTGCTCGACACGGCGGCGACGCTCAACGCCATGCACCCCGACCTCATCGTCGTGCGCCACCAGGCATCCGGCGCTGTCGAACTGCTCGCGCAGAAGGTCCAGTGCTCCGTCATCAACGCCGGCGACGGCGCGCACGAGCATCCGACGCAGGCGTTGCTCGACGCCCTCACCATCCGCCGCAACAAGGGCGACATCGGTCGCCTCACCGTCGCGATCTGCGGCGACATCCTGCATAGCCGTGTCGCGCGCTCGAACATCGTGCTGCTCAACACGCTCGGCGCTCGCGTGCGCGTGGTCGCGCCGACCACGCTCCTGCCCGCCGGGATCGAACGCATGGGCGTCGAGGTCTTCCGCGACATGCGCGCGGGCCTGAAGGACGCCGACATCGTTATGATGCTGCGGCTCCAGCGCGAGCGCATGAACGGCTCGCTCATTCCTTCCACGAAAGAATACTTCCACTATTACGGCCTCGACACGGCAAAGCTCAAATACGCCAAGCCCGACGCGCTCGTCATGCATCCCGGCCCGATGAACCGCGGCGTCGAGATCGACAGCGCGGTCGCCGACGGCGCACAGTCGCTTATTCAGGAACAGGTCGAAATGGGCGTCGCCGTCCGTATGGCGGTGCTCGAAGCCCTCGCCCGCAACCTGCCGAACGCCTGATATGTCCCGCTCCGCCACACGCCCCATCCTGCTCACGAACGCGCGCGTCATCGATCCGTCGCGCGATCTCGATCAGCCGGGTGACGTGCTGATCACGGACGGCGTGATCCGGGAATCCGGCAAAAATATCCGCGCCGCCGGAATCCCTGAGGGCGCGGAGATCGTCGAGTGCAACGGCCACGTTGTTGCGCCCGGCCTCGTCGACATGCGCGCCTTCATCGGAGAGCCCGGCGCGGAGCATCGCGAGACGCTCGCCTCCGCGAGTCAGGCCGCGGCGGCAGGCGGCGTGACGACAATCGTCTGCCAGCCCGATACCGATCCGCCCATCGACGACCCCGCCACGGTCGACTACGTCCTGCGCCGCGCCCGCGATACGGCCATCGTCCACGTCCTGCCGATGGCCGCGCTGACCAAGCGCCTCGAAGGCAAGGAGATGGCCGAGATCGGCCTCTTGAAGGCCGCCGGCGCGGTCGCCTTTACCGACGGGACGAAGAGCGTGATGAACGCGCAAGTCTTCCGCCGCACGCTCGCCTATGCCGCCGACTTTGATGCGCTCATCGTCCACCACACCGAAGACGCCAATCTCGTCGGCGACGGCGTGATGAACGAGTGCGAATACGCCTCGCGCCTCGGCCTGCTCGGCATTCCGAAGGAGGCCGAGACGGTGATGCTTGCTCGTGACGTGCGGCTCGTGGCGTTGACCGAGGCTCGCTATCACGCCGCCTCCATAACCTGCGAAGAGTCAATCAAGGTTCTGCGCCGCGCCAAGGAGGAAGGCCTTTCCGTCACGGCGTCCGCGACGATCAATCACCTCGCGCTGAACGAGAACGACGTCGGCAGCTACCGCACCTTCCTGAAGCTGTCGCCGCCCTTGCGCGCCGAAGAAGACCGGCAGGCGCTCGCCGCTGCGATCAAGGAAGGTGTGATCGACGTGGTCGTATCCGACCACAACCCGCAGGACGTCGAAGTGAAGCGCCTGCCCTTCGCGGACGCGGCACCCGGCGCCGTCGGCATCGAGACGATGCTGCCGGTCGGCTTGCGCCTGGTGCACGACAAGTCGCTCTCGCTCCTGAAACTCCTGCACGCCATGTCCACGCGACCCGCCGAGTTGCTCGACATTCAGGCCGGCTCGCTCCGGCCCGGTGCACCCGCCGATGTGGTCCTGTTCGACGCCGACATGCCTTGGGTGCTCGACCGCTCGACGCTGAAGTCGCGTTGCAGCAACAGCCCGTTCGACGAGGCGCGTCTTTCCGGCCGCGTGCTCCGAACTATCGTTGCCGGCCGCACCGTCTACGAATACGTTTGAGCCGAGCCGTCCGCTGGACGGAACAGCGAGTCGCTCCTCCATGTTCGACGCAACGACGCCGCTTGCCACCCTGCTCACCCTTGCCTTCGGCTATCTCTGCGGTTCCGTGCCGTTCGGCATCGTCTTCACGCGCATGGCGGGCATGGACGACATCCGCACGATCGGCTCCGGCAATATCGGTGCGACCAATGTGCTACGCACAGGCAACAAGCATGTCGCGGCCGCGACTCTCCTTGGCGACATGCT
>JAICQA010000263.1 GCA_025929595.1 Xanthobacteraceae bacterium | reverse complement strand
GTCGCGAATGACCGCGCCGGTCGGCGACGTCACGACGCCGATCACGTCCGGCAGGAACGGCAAAAGCTGTTTGCGGGCTTCGTCGAACAGGCCTTCGGCCGCGAGCTTCTTCTTGCGCTCTTCCAGCAGCGCCATCAGCGCGCCGACACCGGCGGGCTCGATCGACTCGACGACGATCTGGTATTTCGACGAGCCCGGATAGGTGGTGATCCTGCCGGACGCGATCACCTCCAGCCCCTCCTCGGGCTTGAAGCGCATGCGGCCGAAGCTGCCCTTCCAGATCACCGCCTCGATGCGCGCGTTCTGGTCCTTGAGCGAAAAGTAGCAGTGGCCGGAGGAATGCGGCCCGCGATAGCCGGAGATCTCGCCGCGCAGGCGCACATAGGGATAGGCCTCCTCCACCGTCCGCTTGAGGGCGGCGGAGAGTTCGGAGACGGTGATCTCCGGCAGGTTGGTGCGCGCTTCTGTGGATGCGGCCATGGACGGTCCTGAGTCGCGGACTTTTATGCTACATGGACGCGCCCGCGCGAAGACCCCCAGGGAATTTCCATGAAAGTGCTTCTGATCGGCTCCGGCGGACGCGAACATGCGCTGGCCTGGAAGCTCGCGGCGAGCCCGTTGCTGACCAAGCTCTACGCTAGCCCGGGCAATCCGGGCATCGCGCAGGAAGCGGAGCTGGTCGATCTGAGCATCACAGACCACGCGGCGGTCGCCGCATTCTGCAAGGACAGGAAGATCGACCTCGTCGTCGTCGGGCCCGAGGCACCGCTGGTGGCGGGACTCGCGGACGATCTCACGGCGCAAGGCATTCGCGTCTTCGGGCCGAGCGCGAAGGCGGCGCAGCTCGAGGGCTCCAAGCGCTTCACCAAGAAGATCGCGGTCGAGAACGGAATCCCGACGGGCGCCTATGCCGAGTTCACGGGCGCGGAGGCCGCGCGCGACTATGTGCGCAAGCAGGGTGCGCCGATCGTGCTCAAGGCCGACGGGCTGCACGCGGGCAAGGGCGTCGTGGTCGCGATGACGCTCGACGAAGCACTTGCCGGGATCGAGCAGGTTTTCTCCATGGGCGGCAGCGATCCGGTCGTGATCGAGGAATTCCTCGACGGCGAGGAGGCGAGCTTCTTCTGTCTCGTGGACGGCGAGACGGTCGTGCCGCTTGCCTCGGCGCAGGATCACAAGCGCATCTTCGACGGCGACAAGGGACCGAACACGGGCGGCATGGGCGCCTACTCGCCCGCACCGGTGATGACCGCCGAGATGGAGAAGCGCGCGTTAGAGGAGATCGTGCGGCCGACCGCGCAGGCGCTCGTGCGCATGGGCATGCCCTATCGCGGCGTGATCTTCGCGGGTCTGATGATCACAAAGGACGGGCCGAAGCTCATCGAATACAACGCTCGCTTCGGCGATCCCGAATGCCAGGTGCTGATGACGCGGCTGAAGGATGATCTGCTCACACTGCTGCTCGCGACCTGCGACGGCACGCTCGACAAGATGAGCGTGCGCTGGCGCGACGAGCATGCGATCACGGTCGTGATGGCGACGAAGGGGTATCCCGGCGCATATGAGAGTGGTTCGGAAATCCGGGGGCTGGACCGCGCGGGCGAGGTCGACGGTGTCACGGTATTTCACGCAGGCACAAAGCGCGCTGGCGACAGGATCGTTGCTTCGGGCGGGCGCGTGTTGAATGTCACCGCGACCGGCAAGACGTTGCAGGAAGCACAGGCCCGCGCCTATCGCGCGGTCGACCTGATCGATTGGCCGCAAGGCTTCTGCCGCCGCGACATTGGCTGGCGCGCGCTTACGCGAACCTAACCCGCTCATTCCCGCGCAAGCGGGAATCCAATAATGGGTCCCCGCTTTCGCGGGGACGAGCGGTTGGGTAGTGTCGCGAACGCAAATATTGAGGAGTCATTCGTGACCCAACTCGCCGATCTCCTCCCCGGTTACGATTCCCGCTTCACCGAAACCAGCGCTGGCAAGATATTCGCGCGCATCGGCGGCTCTGGCTCGCCCGTGCTGCTCCTGCACGGCTATCCGGAATCGACCGTGATGTGGCACCGGCTGGCGCCGCTGCTCGCGGACCAGCACCGGCTCGTGATCGCGGACCTGCCGGGCTATGGCCAAAGCGACGCACCGGAGTCTGGCCCGGGTCACGCGCCTTATGACAAGCGCTCGATGGCGAAAGCGATGGTCGAGGTCATGCAGTCGCTCGGCCACGAGCAGTTCGCCGTTGTCGGCCACGATCGTGGCGGGCGCGTCTCCTACCGCATGGCGCTCGACCATCCGAAGCGGATCACGAAAATTTCCACCCTCGACATCGTCCCAACCTGGGAGATGTGGACCGGCATCAACCGGCCGCGCGCGATGAAGATTTTCCACTGGACGTTCCTTGCCCAGCCTTATCCGTTTCCAGAAATGCTGATCGGCAAGCAGCCGGTCGAGTATCTCGAATTCAAGATGAAGGCGTGGAACGGCAAGGGTGACAGCGCCGCGTTCGATCCGCGCGCATTCGAGCACTATCGCGCGGCGTTCAGGCAGCCCGAGCGCATCCACGCCTCCTGCGAAGACTATCGGGCCGGACAGACGACCGACTTCGAGCACGACGATGCCGACCACAAGGCAGGCCGCAAGATCGAGGCACCGCTGCTGGCGCTCTGGGGCGAAAGCGGAATTCCCGCCAAGGGTGAAAGCCCGCTCGACGTCTGGCGACGTTGGGCCACCAACGTCTCCGGCAAGGCCATTCCGTGCGGGCATTTTCTACCCGAAGAGGCCCCCGAGGAGACCGCGGCGGTGTTGAAGCCGTTCCTGCGCACATGATGCCGCCGGTCACGCTGCGTGACGCCACGCGCCACGATGTAATTGCGATCGTCGCCATGCTCGCCGATGACGCGCTCGGCGCCTCGCGCGAAGTGACCACGGAGCCTCTGCCGGCGAGCTATTACGCAGCCTTCGATGCGCTCGCGCGCGATCCGAACAACCGGCTCCTGATCGCGGAGATCAATGGCGAGATCGTCGGCACCATGCAAATCACCTTCATTCACGGACTGAGCCGGCAGGGTGCGAAGCGCGCGCTGATCGAGGCCGTACGCGTGGCGAGCCTGCATCGCGGCAAGGGCATCGGCGAGCAGATCATCCGCGAGGCAATCGAAATGGCGCGACGCGAAGGCTGCGCGATGGTGCAACTGACCTCCGACAAGAGCCGCAAGGACGCGCATCGCTTTTATGAGCGGCTCGGCTTCGTGACCTCGCATGAAGGTATGAAGCTGACGCTCGATTGATCGCCGATATTTCGCCTTGCGGAACCGCGGCGAATTTCCTTCGCGCAAAAATGCGGTAAGACTTGGCCATGGAAAATTTCGACCGGCAGGCCGCCTATACCGGCACGCGCGACGCGCCCGACGCACTGAAGGTCGACGCAGCGCGGCTCGAGCAATATCTCGCGGGCAAGATCGCGGGCTTCCGCGGTCCACTGGAAGTGCATCTCTTCAAGGGCGGGCAGTCGAACCCGACTTACATGCTCAAGACGCCGGATCGGCGTTACGTACTGCGGCGGAAACCGCCGGGAAAGCTCTTGCCGTCGGCGCATGCGGTCGATCGCGAGTTCAAGGTAATCTCCGCGCTCCACCCGCAAGGCTTTCCGGTACCGGAGCCGCTCGTGCTGTGCGACGACGACAGCGTCGCCGGCACGATGTTCTACGTCATGAGCTTCGCCGAGGGCCGCGTGTTCTGGGACCTGCCGATGCCCTCGTCCAATCCGGCGGAGCGCAAGGCGGTCTATGATTCGATGAACGCGACGCTCGCGAAGCTGCACAATTTCGATCCGGCGACCGTCGGTCTCGCGGACTATGGCAAGGGCGAGGACTATGTCGCGCGGCAGATCGCGCGCTGGACCAAACAGTATGTCGCCTCCGAGACCGAGACGATCGCGGAGATGAATGCACTGATCGAGTGGCTGCCGAGGAACGTGCCGCCGCAGCAGGCACTGCGCGTGGTGCATGGCGACTACCGGCTCGACAACATAATCCTCGACGCTGTGAGCCCGGACGTGATCGCGGTGATCGACTGGGAGTTGTCGACGCTCGGCGATCCGCTCGCGGATTTCACCTATCACCTGATGGCGTGGGAGATGCCGCTCACCGGCGGTTTCGGCTCGCTCAAGGACAAGGATCTGCCTGCGCTCGGCATTCCGTCACGCGACGAATACGTC
>JAICQA010000091.1 GCA_025929595.1 Xanthobacteraceae bacterium | reverse complement strand
TATGTGGATGACCAGTCGCAGGAAGAAATGCGCGCCAATCGCGGCACGCTGACGGAGCCCGGCAGGAACAGCCGGTTTCGCGACCGGAGCGCCGCGGAAAATCTCGACCTGTTCCGGCGCATGCGGGCGGGTGAGTTCCCGAACGGCGCGCGCGTGCTGCGCGCCAGGATCGACATGGCGTCGGGCAACATCAATCTGCGCGATCCTGTGCTCTATCGAATTCTGAACGCGAGCCACCCACGCACGGGTACCAAGTGGCACATCTATCCGAGCTACGACTTCGCGCACGGGCAGAGCGACGCGATCGAAGGCATTACCCATTCGCTCTGCACGCTGGAGTTCGAGGATCACCGGCCGCTCTACGACTGGTTCCTCGAGCATCTGCCGGTGCCGTCGCGTCCGCGCCAATATGAATTCGCGCGGTTGAATCTGACGCACACGATCCTGTCGAAGCGCGTGCTGACCGAGCTTGTGCGCGGCGGGCATGTGAGCGGCTGGGACGATCCGCGCATGCCGACCCTTGCGGGCTTGCGGCGGCGCGGGGTGCCGGCCGCCGCGATCCGGGATTTCGTGAAACGCATCGGCGTTGCGAAGGCGAACAGCGTCGTCGACTACGGTATGTTCGAGTTTTCGATCCGCGAAGCGCTCAATACGAGCGCGCTGCGGCGCATGGCGGTGCTGCGTCCGCTCAAGGTCGTCATCGAGAACTGGCCGGAAGGAAAGATCGACGACCTGACGGCGGCCAATCACCCGGACAATCCCGACGCGGGTGCGCGGACGTTGCGCTTCGGACGCGAAATCTACATCGAGCGCGATGATTTCATGGAGGATCCGCCGAAGAAGTTCTTCCGCCTGTCTCCGGGCGCGGAAGTGCGGCTGCGCTACGGCTACTTCGTCAAATGCCGCGAGGCGGTGAAGAACGCGGCGGGCGACGTTGTGGAGCTGCGCTGCACCTACGATCCGGCGACGCGCGGCGGCGACAACCCGCCTGACGGCCGCAAGGTGAAGGGGACGATCCACTGGGTTGGAGCTGATGCGGTCGATGCCGAGGTGCGGCTCTATCATCAGCTCTTCACGAGCCCCGGTCCGGACGCCGCGAACTTCGCGGCGGAGCTCAATCCGCAGTCGGTGGAAATCGTGAGCGGCGCGAAGCTGGAGCCCGTGCTCCTGGCGGACAACGCCGAGGCTCCGGTGCAGTTCGAGCGGCAGGGATATTTCTATCGCGATCCGGACGGCAAGCCCGGCAAGCCGGTGTTCAACCGCACTGTGGGCCTGCGCGATACCTGGGCCAAGGTCTCGGCTGCCAAAGGCTGACTGTCGCCCCGTGAGGTTGTGACGCCCTGCGGACTGTCGCTAGGATCGGCCCCGCAGGGCGGGGCACTGCGATGGACGAGATCGAGGGGCGTAGGCCGCGTGCCGGCCGGCGGGCGGCCGTTCTCGGCGGTCAGACAAGCGCGGAATGGGGCGGCTGGGCCGGCGCGTTCGCCGGAGACCTCAGGGCACGCCTCGCGAGCGCGTTGCGCGCGGAGGCGGATGCAGGGCGGCTTGTGCCGTGGCTCGCGGTCGCCTTCGGGGTCGGCGTTCTTCTTTATTTCGCCGCGCCCTCCGAGCCGTCGCTCGGTGCGTCGATCATTCTCACGATTGTCTTGTGTGCCGGGGCATGGGCCAGCCGCGAGCGAACCGTTCTGTTTGCGGTTTCGATCGCGCTTGCGACCGCCGCGGGTGGCTTCATGGCGGGGTGCGTGCGGGCGGCACTCGTCGAGCACCAGCCGATGACCGGGGCGGCGCGTACGATCACCGTGCAAGGCTACGTGGAGTCGCGGGACGCGACGGAGCGGTCCGACCGTGTCGTGCTGCTCGTCACTGGATCGAAAGGGCGCGGCGCGAGCAACATGCCCGAGCGTGTGCGTGTGGCGTTTCGCGGCGGTACGGCGCCCTCCGTCGGAGAGCACGTCGAGGCGCTCGCACGCCTGTCGCCGCCGCTCGGCCCCGTGCGGCCGGGCGGCTACGACTATGCGCGCGGCATGTACTTTCAGGGGATCGGCGCGACGGGCTTTGCATATGGCAGGGCGCGGCCGGCGCAAGCGGCGCCCGCCCCCTGGAGCATCCGTGTCGCGGCCGCCGTGGAGATGATGCGCCGTTCGCTGGCGAGCCGCATCAGGTCGTTGTTGCCAGGGGAAGCCGGGGCGATTGCGGGCGCGCTGGTAACCGGCGTTCGCGACGAAGTTTCCGCCGAGACGAACGAAGCGATGCGAATCTCGGGTCTCTATCATCTGCTCTCCATTTCAGGGCTGCACATGGCGCTGATCGCGGGCGCCCTGTTCGCGCTCATTCGCGGCGGGCTGGCGCTCGTGCCGCGTCTCGCCCTGCGGCGCCCGATCAAGAAGTGGGCGGCGGTTGCCGCCTTCGCCGGATGCGCTTTCTATCTCGTCCTGTCGGGCGCGGAGGTGGCGACGCAGCGCTCGTTCATCATGATTGCGATCGTGCTCGGCGGGGTGCTGGTTGACCGGCCGGCATTGACGGTGCGTACGCTCGCTACAGCCGCGTTCGGCGTGTTGCTGTTGCAGCCCGAGGCGCTCCTGAGCCCGAGCTTTCAGATGTCCTTTGCGGCCACGCTGGCATTGGTCGCACTCTATGAACGCTGTGTGCCGCTTATGGCTGTCGCGCCGGCGGGAGGCGGAGCGCTCGCCCATCTCTCGGAACGCGCATGGCGCTGGCTCTTGCTTGGCACGGCGACCTCGCTGTTCGCGGGTCTCGCTACCGTCGCCTATGTGGCGTTCCATTTTCAGCGCCTGGCGCCCTATAGCGTGCTTGCGAACCTGCTTGCTATGCCGTTGATCTCGTTTGTCATCATGCCCGCCGGTCTGCTTTCCGTTCTGTTGCTGCCGTTCGGTTACGACGCCTATGGCTGGAAGATCATGGGTGCGGGCATCGAAGGAATGCTCAAGATCGCGGAATGGGTGGCGGCTTTGCCGGGCGCGGATGGACGCTTCGCAGCGTTCGGGGCGGGGGCGCTTCTGCTCGCCACCGTCGGCATATTGCTGCTCGCGCTGCCCGTGACATGGCTGCGGCTTGCGGGGCTGCCGCCGCTTGCGATCTCCTTCGTGCTGGCGGCGACTGCGCCGCGGCCAGACGTGCTGATCGACGACGCCGGCCAGACGGTCGCGGTGCGCGGCGCCGAAGGGCGGCTGCAGATCCTGAATTCGGGCGGCAGCCGTTTCATCGCCGAGAATTGGCTGGCGGCCGACGCGGATCGGCGCAAAGCGGGCAAGGAAACGGAAAAGGGATTTGCGTGCGATCCGTGGGGTTGCGTGGCGCTGTTATCCGATGGGACGAAGGTCGCGGTCGCGCGAAGGCGCGAAGCCTTTACCGACGATTGCCGTGAGGCGGGCCTGGTGATTTCGACATTCGAGGCACCCAGAGGCTGTCGTGCGGCGACCGTTGACCGCGCCACGCTCGCGAGCACGGGCGCGCTCGCGTTGTGGCGAAAGGACGGGATATGGATGGCCGAGCCGTCCCGCGCGCTCTACGCCGACAGGCCGTGGTATGGCCGCACGAAACCGGTGGATGCCGACGCGCTGGCGGGATTGACCGGCCGGCAGAACGCCCAGCGCGCGATCACGGCGCCTGCGGACGCCGACCCGCAGAACGACGCCTTGCCGGAGGCAATCGCGCCCGGCGACGAGTGATCAGTAGCGGCGGAAGATGCCGATGAGCTTGCCCTGCACGCGCACGCGGTCGGGGCCGAAGATGCGCGTCTCGTAAGCGGGGTTGGCCGCCTCAAGGGCGATCGACATGCCCTTCTTGCGCAGACGCTTGAGGGTCGCTTCCTCGTCGTCGACAAGGGCGACGATGATGTCGCCGGTATCGGCGGTGTCGGTCTTGCGGATGAGGGCGAGGTCGCCCTCGAAGATGCCGGCCTCGATCATGGAGTCGCCGCGCACTTCGAGCGCGTAGTGTTCGCCGGTGGTCAGCATCTCCGGCGGGATGTGGATCGTATGGCTGCGGCTTTGGATCGCCGAGATCGGCGTGCCGGCAGCGATTCGGCCCATGACGGGCACGGCCACGGGGCGCATGTTGTCTTCATCATTCGAGGTCGCCGGTGCGCGGCGGCCGAGGCTGCCCTCAATGACATTGGGCGAGAAGCCGCGGCGGCCATTGCCGAGGCCGGGAGCGGCGGACTCGGGCAGGCGGATCACTTCAAGGGCACGGGCGCGGTTCGGGAGGCGGCGGATGAAGCCTCGTTCCTCGAGCGCGGTGATGAGGCGATGGATGCCGGACTTGGAGCGCAGGTCGAGCGCCTCCTTCATCTCCTCGAAGGACGGCGGGACGCCCGACTCCTTCAGCCGCTCGTGGATGAAGCGGAGAAGCTCGTATTGTTTGCGCGTCAGCATCGGCGAAACCTGCCCGGGTGCGATTCGAAACGGAACGTGAACGTTTATAACTGTTCTGGTTGTGTTCCGCAAGCCTAACCAGCTGAGCCAATGCGCGATTCGCGCTACCGGGAGGTTAAAAATGGCGCTGGCGGGCGAGTTTAGTCGGCGAAGAGGATCACTTCGCATGGCTCGCCGGCCTTCGCGGCCGGGGCATTGGGCTTGCGGATCAGGAGGCCGTCGGACTCCACCATCAGCGCCTGCATGGAACTGTCCTGCCGCTCGTGAGGCGAGGCGACGAGGCGGCCGTCGCCTCCGCGCGTGATCTTCGCACGCAGATAATCCTGCCGGTGGTCGTTCGGCTTCATATCCTGGCCGAGGACGGCCGGCACTGGTGCGGGCGCGAAGTCGGTCCGTCCCTGAAGCTTTCGCAAGAGTGGCACCAGGAACAGGCAGGCGCAGACATAGGATGACACGGGATTGCCCGGCAGGCCGAGAACGCGCAGCGGACCTGCGAGACCGAGGAGTAGGGGACGTCCGGGGCGCAGCGCGACGCGATGAAATGCGAGCGCGATGCCTTCGGCCTTGAGCGCGGGCGCGATCAGGTCATGGTCGCCGACCGACGCGCCGCCAAGCGTGATCAGGATGTCAGTGTTATCGCGGGCGAGACGCATGGCCGCGACGATTGCCTCGATCTTGTCCGGCACGATTCCGAGGTCGGAGACATGTGCGTTCTCGTTCCGAAGCAGGGCCGCGAGCGAGATCGGGTTGGAAGCGACGATGCGGTTCGGATCGCCGCCCGTGCCCGGGAGCGCCAGCTCGTCGCCGGTGGCGATGATCGCGACCCGTGGCCGCCGTGCGACGCGGACGCGTGCGTGGTCCATCGCGGCAGCCAGCCCGACGTCGCGCGCGGTGAGGCGGCGGCCGGCCTCGAGCATGGTCTTGCCTTCGACGAAATCGAGCCCGCGCCTGCGCACGAATTGTCCGAGCTTCGCGGCAGGCAGCGATACCGTATCGCCTTCAGCCTCGGCGTCCTCCTGCGCGATCACCGTGTCGGCGCCTGGCGGAAGAATGGCGCCGGTGAAAATGCGAGCGGCTTCACGCGCTTTCACCTGGCCGGCGAATTCATGACCGGCGGCGGATTCGCCGATCAGCTTCAGCGTGGCAGGTGCGGTGAGATCCGCTGCGCGTGCGGCATAACCGTCCATTGACGAGACGTCGGCGGGCGGCTGCGTGCGGAGGGCGGCGAGGGGGCCGGTGAGCACACGGCCGTGTGCCTCGCCAACAGGCACTTCTTCTGCAGGGAGCGTCGACACGCCGTCGAGCACGCGGGAGAGCGCGGCTTCAACGGACAGGAGCGATTCGGTCTTTCGGTTCATGTCACCGGCTTATGCACCGGCGCGCCAGTCGCCGGACTTGCCGCCGGATTTTTCGAGCAGGCGGATGCCCTCGATGCGCATGCCTTTTTCGGCGGCCTTCACCATGTCGTAGATCGTGAGGCAGGCGACGGAAACGGCGGTGAGCGCTTCCATCTCGACGCCGGTCTGGCCGCTGACCTTCACGGTCGCGCGGACATGCAGGCCGGGCAGCGAGGAGTCGACGCCGATTTCGACTTCGGCCCTGGTGATGGGTAGCGGGTGGCAGAGAGGAATGAGTTCGGATGTTTTCTTCGCCGCCATGATGCCGGCGATGCGTGCCGCACCCAGCACGTCACCTTTCCTGGCGTCGCCGGAGAGCACGAGGTCGAGTGTCTCGCGAGACATGACGACTTTACCCTCGGCGACAGCGACGCGCTCGGTCGTTGCCTTCTCGGAAACGTCCACCATGCGGGCCTCGCCGGTCTTGCCGAGATGGGTAAGCGATTTATCCGCCATGGCGATCCTCAGGCCGACTTGGTTTGCACCGGCTCGCACGTGAGCAGGGCGCGCGTCGCGGCCGCTACGTCCGGTTGGCGCATCAGGCTCTCGCCGACGAGGAATGTGTTGACGCCGGCCTTGGCAAGACGCGCGAGATCGGCGGGCGTGAAGATGCCGCTCTCGCCGACGATGATGCGGTCTTTCGGCACGCGCGGCGCGAGTCGCTCGGTGGTCGCGAGCGTCGTCTCGAAGGTGCGGAGGTCGCGGTTGTTGATGCCGACGAGCTTGGCGTCGAGTTTCAGCGCCCGGTCGAGCTCGGCGTCGTCGTGCACTTCGACCAGCGCATCCATGGTCCAGTTCCTGGCCGCGGCCAGGAGATCGCGCGCGGTGGCGTCGTCCACCGCCGCCATGATGACCAGAATGCAGTCCGCGCCCCAGGCGCGCGCTTCCGCGACCTGATAGGGCTCGTAGAGGAAATCCTTGCGGATCGCAGGCAGCTTCGTTGCCGCGCGCGCCGCCATGAGATGCTCCGGCGCCCCTTGAAAGGATGGGGTGTCGGTCAGCACAGAGAGACAAGCCGCCCCGCCTGCCTCAAAGGCGCGGGCGAGCGCCGGCGGATCGAAGTCGGTGCGGATCAAGCCTTTGGACGGGCTCGCCTTTTTGACTTCGGCGATGAGCGCATAGTCGCCGCGGGCGAGCTTTGCTTCGATCGCCCGGACGAAGCCGCGCGGCGCGGGCTGTGCCTTGGCGTCATTCTCGACTGCGGAAAGCGGGCGGGCGCGTTTCGCCGCCGCGATCTCCTCGCGCTTATAGGCGCCGATGCGTTCGAGCACGTCCATGACTTCTTCCTTGAGCACGATCTTACCCGAAAACCGGTTCCCACGTGCTCAGCCGTTCGAGACCGAGACCAGCTTGTCGAGTCGCTTCCTGGCGTCGCCGGAGTCTATCGATTGCGCCGCAAGTTTGGCTCCGTCCTTGAGGTCTTTCACCTTGCCCGCCACCACGAGCGCGGCGGCTGCATTCAGGATCGCAACATCACGGAACGGTCCCGGCTTGCCCGCAAGCACGCCGCGCAACGCCTCGGCGTTGTGTGCGGCGTCCGCGCCTTTCAGGTCGGCGGTGGTCGCGCGCTTCAGGCCCGCGTCTTCGGGCGTGATCTCGAAGCTCGTGACCTTGCCGCCTTCGAGCGAGGCGACGTAGGTCGGGCCTGAGGTCGTGATCTCGTCCAGGCCGTCGGA
This sequence comes from Xanthobacteraceae bacterium, assembly GCA_025929595.1. Taxonomy (GTDB): domain Bacteria; phylum Pseudomonadota; class Alphaproteobacteria; order Rhizobiales; family Xanthobacteraceae; genus JAUSIF01. Next base: position 1,501 of record JAICQA010000091.1, on the reverse strand, counting down.
GCCGTGCACGACCCAGGCGCGCTCGGTGCCGAGTGCCGCGAGCACATGCGCGAGCGGTTCGATCCACGGCCGTGCGAAGACGCCGACCATCTGTCGCTTCACGCCGGCGGGATTGGAGAGGGGCCCGAGCAGATTGAAGATCGTGCGCGTGCCAAGCTCCACGCGCGTCGAGCCGACATGCTTCATGGCCGGATGATGCGCGGGTGCGAACATGAAGCCGATGCCGGCTTCTCGCACACACCGTGCGATTTCGTCCGGCGACAACTCGATCTTGACGCCGAGTGCGCCGAGCACGTCGGCTGCACCCGACTTCGACGATAGCGCGCGGTTGCCGTGCTTCGCGACCGGCACGCCTGCGCCAGCCACGAGGAAGGCAGCGCAGGTCGAGATGTTGTAGGAGCCAGCCGCGTCGCCGCCGGTGCCGACCACATCGATTGCATTTGCGGGCGCGTCCACGCGCAGCATCTTGGATCGCATGGTCGTCACGGCACCGGTGATCTCGTCGACCGTCTCGCCGCGAATGCGCAGCGCCATCAACAGGCCGCCCATCTGCGCGGGGGTCGCTTCGCCCGACATCATCTTGTCGAAGGCGTGCGCCGCTTCTTCACGCGACAAGGATTCGCCGGTTGCGACCTTGCCGATCATTGCCCTGAAACGTTCCATCCCCGCGCCCCGCTATGTCCGCCGCGCCGCATTCCACTGCGCGGCGAGATCGAGAAAATTCTTCAGGATCGACTGGCCGTGCTCCGACGCGATGCTCTCGGGGTGAAACTGCACGCCGTGAACCGGGTGCTTTTTGTGCGAGAGACCCATGACGAGGTCGCCGTCGGTTTCGGCGGTGATCGCCAGGTCGTCCGGCACGGATTTCTTGTCGACGACGAGCGAATGATAACGGGTCGCGTCGAATGTGCCGTTGATGCCGCGGAAGACCGTCTTGCCTTCGTGATGGATGGGCGAAAGCTTGCCGTGGATCGGTTCGGGGCCGCGCACAACCTTGCCGCCATACACTTCACCGATGGTCTGGTTGCCGAGGCAAACGCCAAAGATCGGCGTGGTGGCACCGAGGCGTCGGACAACCTCGAGCGAAATCCCCGACTCCTCCGGGGTACCGGGACCGGGCGAGATCACGATGGCGTCGGGTTTCTTCTCGGCGATCTCATCGACCGTGATGGCATCGTTGCGATGCACTTCGACCTCGGCCCCGAGCGCGCCAAGGGCGTGCACGAGATTCCAGGTGAAGCTGTCGTAGTTATCGACAAGGACGACTTTCGGCATGGTTCCCAAGCCCTTCGTCCTATGGGTGCCACCCCGGCTCGATACCCGTCAAGCACGCGTCATATAAGCGAAACGCACGGCTTCTTCGGCGGCGCGGAAGAGGGCCTTGGCCTTGTTCTCACACTCGCGCTGCTCGGCCGCGGGATCGGAGTCGGCAACGATGCCCGCGCCCGCCTGCACATACATGCGGCCGTCCTTGACCACCGCGGTGCGGAGCACGATGCAG
>JAICQA010000193.1 GCA_025929595.1 Xanthobacteraceae bacterium | reverse complement strand
CGTCATAGGCAAGGACGGTCGCGAGTTGGTCGGACGGCGTCGCGCCCATGCCGTTGAATTGCGCGAAGGCGCCGTCGCGATGCCGGAAGAAGCGCAGCATCGGCATCATACGGTCGATGGCATTCAGAAGCGCGGACGGCGGCGGAACGCTGCGCGCCTCAAACGACTGGCGCAGCGGCAGGAGATCGACCAGCAATTCGATGAGGACGCCGGGGTTGCGGCTGATGTGGCCGCCGTCGGGCAGGATCTGGCGGTTCAGCTCCTGTGCGAGGCGGCGCGCGGCCGCTTTCAGGAGCCGCGTTTCGCCCTCGATGCAAAGTCCTGCGAAGGTGAGCGCGATGATGACGAGCAGGCGCGGATAGCCGTCGCGCGTGTCGCGCATGGTGCGGCGCAGATAACGTACCTGACGCGTGAGGCTTTTGAGGAACGATCGATAGAAGACATGATCCGCGCCGTCGAGGATGAGCGGCGCCTGCGTCAACCATGAGATCACGCGGCGCGCGACGATCTCGGGCTGCCAGGCGATGGCGTGCGAAGAGCCTTGCAGGGAAATCCAGTCGGAAATCAGCGCGCGTGCATTGACCTGCGCGATGGACGTTCCCGCCGAACGCAGATGCCGGAGCCAGCCGAAGCCGAGCAGTTCGCGCTCCCATTCGCGCGACGGTGGCGGCATTTCGAACGGCGAGCGTCCGTCAGCGGCCACGACCTTGCCGGCGAAGACAAAGCGGCCGGAATAGAATTCGCTCGCCAGGGTCGGATCGCCGGTGCGCAGATCCTGCGGCGCAATCAGCAGCCGCTCCGGCACCTTCAGGCCGAAGCGCCAGCGATAACGCGGATTGGCGGTCAGCTTGATGACGAAGCGGCGCCAGCCGTGTCCGGCTACAAAGCGCGCAAGCCGCACCCGCTCCCCAAGCACTTCTCGACTCATCGGGCCGATCGCCTCCCTCGGCCGGGCGACAGGCGCCCACCCCAACAAGGGGCAACATATCGGAGCGGATTCCGGTATCCAAGCACGCGCCGAATCTCAAGCATTGCGGCGCAATCGCGCGGCGAAGAAGCCGTCGCAGCCGCCTTGCTCCGCCAGATGACAGGGGAGAATGCGGAGAACGCCGCGGGCCGTCAGCGCAGCTTCCAAACCCGGTAATTCCGCAGGCACGACGGGCACGAGCGCAAAGTTCGGGTGGCGGGCGAGGAAAGATTCAATCTGCGATTCGCCTTCCTCCGGCTCGAGCGAGCATGTTGCATAAACGAGCAGTCCGCCGGGTTTTGTCAGGGTCGCGGCGCGGTCGAGCAGGCGCGATTGCAGGTCTGCGAGCGCCGCGAGATCGGCCGGCTGCTTTTGCCACGGCAGATCGGGATGGCGGCGGATCGTGCCGGTGGCCGTGCAAGGGGCGTCGAGCAACACCGCGTCGAACGGTCCGCCGTTCCATTCGGCCGCGTCGGCCGCCACGGTCTCCGCCTGCAATGAGAGACGCGAAAGATTGTCACGCAGCCGTTCGATGCGCTTCGCCGAACGGTCGACCGCGACGACATTCGCGCCGGCATTGGCGAGTTGCGCCGTCTTGCCGCCCGGCGCGGCGCACAGATCGGCGACGTGCCTGTCGGCGACGTCACCAAGGAGGCGCGCCGGAACGCTCGCGGCAACGTCCTGCACCCACCATGCGCCCTCGTTGAAGCCGGGCAGGCTGGTGATGTTGCCGCCCGTGGTGACGCGGATCGTGCCGTTTGGCAGCAGGACCGCGCCGAGCTTCTCGGCCCAGGTCGCGGCATCGCTCCGGGCGGTGAGATCGAGCGGCGGCTCGGTGCGATGCGCCTGCATGATGGCCGCCGAAATCGCCTCGCCATAGTTCGCGCGCCAGCGGTCGCGCAGCCACTCAGGCGTGTCGAGCGCGGAATCGATGGCCGCGTAGCGTTCGCGGCCTTCGCGTGTGACACGACGCAGAACCGCATTCACGAGCCCGGCGTAGCGTGCGTTGCGCGGACCTGTGGCAAGGCGCACGGAGAGATCGACGGCGGCGTGGTCGGGTACGTCGAGAAAGAGAATCTGCGCGGCGCCGAGCAGGAGCGCGACTTCAACCTGCGCGGCATCCCTCGGCAGGCCTTTTTCAACGAGTCCGTCGATAAGCGAGCGTAGCGTGCCGAGGCGGCGCAGGACGGTTGCGATCAGCATGCGCACGAGCGCGCGGTCGCGGTCGGGAAGAGTCTTTACATCGGCCGCCGCCTCAAGTGCTTCATCAAATGTCCGCTGCCGGTACAGGACCGCAAAGAGCACCTGTGCCGCAATCCGGCGGGCGGCAAGGCCGGGCGCGTCGGGGTTGTACGTCGGCGCCGCCGGTTTGCGCGGCGGTCTTTTCTGTCTACGCGGTTCTTTCGGCATAGGCCGCGTTGCTACTGGAGCACGCGGCCCGGGTCAAAAAGCAAGTTGCTCAGCCCCACGGGCCGCGCCCGGATGCGGGCGCGAAGCTGTCGCTTCTGCCGCCGCCCATTTCGCGCTCCAGCTCCTCAAGTGCTGCGATGCGGTTCTCCATCGCAGGATGGGTCGAGAAGAGATTGTCCATGCGCTCGCCGGAGAGCGGGTTGACGATGAAGAGATGCGCGGTGGCGGGGTTCGCCTCGGCCGCCTGATTGGGGATCCGCTGCGCGAGCTGGCCGAGCTTCCCAAGCGCGGAGGCGAGATAGCGCGGACGGCCGACGATCTCGCCGCCCATGCGGTCCGCCGCGTATTCGCGCGAACGGCTGATCGCCATCTGCACCAGCATGGCGGCCAACGGCGCGAGGATGACCATCGCGAGGGTACCGATGATGCCGAGGCCGTTGTTGTTGCGGTTGCCGCCGAAGAACATGCCGAACTGCGCCAGCATGGAGATGGCGCCGGCAAGCGTCGCGGTCACGGTCATGATCAGCGTGTCGCGGTTCTTGATGTGCGCGAGCTCATGCGCCATGACGCCGGCGATTTCCTCGTGCGTCAGGTTCTGCAGGAGGCCGGTCGTCGCTGCGACAGCCGAGTTCTCGGGATTGCGGCCGGTCGCGAAGGCATTCGGCTGCGGATTGTCCATGAGGTACACGCGCGGCATGGGGAGGCCCGCGTTCTGCGACAGCTCGCGCACCATCTGGTACAGCTCGGGCGCGGTGCGCTCGTCTACTTCCTGCGCGCCGTGCATACTGAGAACCATCTTGTCGGAGTTCCAGTACGCGAAGACGTTCATGCCGGCCGCGACCACGAGCGCGATCAGCATGCCGCCTTGGCCGCCGATCATGTAGCCGACGCCCATGAAGAGCGCCGTCATGCCCGCAAGCAGGATGGCCGTCTTGAAATAGTTCATCGTTTCCTCCGGGCGGCGAGATTGCAGCGCGCCCCGGGCAGAAAGATGGGTGCGGGCGGGTTCCCGTGCAAGATCGCGTGAAACCGCTTGACCGGCCATTTCGCCGGGTGTCCAAAACGGTATGGCGCAACCGGGACCGAGCATGGGCAAGAAGCCGCTCAGCGACGCGGCACGGCGCGCGCTCGCGGAGGCCGAAGCCCGGCGCGCCGCGCAGGAAGCGAAGGCGGCGCCGAAAGAGTTCGGCGGACCGAAGGGGCCCGAGCCCGTCCGCTACGGCGACTGGGAGAAGAAGGGCATTGCGAGCGATTTCTAGCGGCCGCGCATGATTTTCTGGCGTGCGTTGCGGCGGGTTGGCGTTGCCTTCGTTCTCCTCCTAGCGATCGCGGGCGCGCTCGGCGCCATCTATTTCGACCATCTCTTTCCGTTCGATCTTGCGCGTGAGCCCGGCTTCACGACCAAATTCCATCTTTCGCGGTTGAAGGACGATCCCGCGCGCTGCATGGCGGCGCTCGACCGCGCGGACGTGAACTATGTGCGCGTGCCGCCGCTCGAACGCGAGGAAGGCTGCGGCTACGCTGACGCGGTTCGGTTGCAAAATTCGTCGGTGAACTACGGTGGCGGCGTGTCGCTGCGCTGCCCGGCGATGCTGGCGCTGCTGCTATGGGAGCGGCATGTGCTGCTGCCCGCCGCGCAAAGGCATTTCGATCAGAAGCCCGCTTCGATCCATCATCTCGGCACTTATGCCTGCCGGCCGATTGCGGGCCGTTCAGGACGGCGCCTGAGCCAGCACGCCTTTGCGAACGCAATCGACATCGCCTCCGTGACGCTCGGCGGTGAGACCGTATCGGTGCTGCATGACTGGGACGATGCCGGCGTGAAAGGACAGTTTCTGCGCGAGCTGCGCGCGGGTGCGTGCGGGATTTTCAGCGCGGTGCTGTCGCCCGACTACAACGCGGCGCACGCCAATCATTTCCATTTCGATCTCGGGCGCTGGAGCGTTTGCCGTTGAGGTGCCGCGGCGGGCAGCTATAGTCGCTTCGCAAGACAGGGGGAGCACGATGGCCAGCGAGCGAACGACTTTCGTCCTCATTCACGGCGCCTGGGGCGGCGGCTGGAATTATCAACGCGTGGCGGAAGCGCTGCGCGCCAAGGGGCATGTCGTCTATGCGCCGAGCCTGACGGGCTGCGGCGAGCGCGCGCATCTGCTCGACGGCAACATCAATCTGTCGCTGCATATCCAGGACGTGCTGAACCTGTTCAAATATGAAGGCATCGAGCGCGCGGTGCTTGCCGGCCATTCCTATGGCGGCATGGTGATCACGGGCGTCGCGGACAAGATCGCCGACAAGGTTTCGGCGCTCGTCTATCTCGACGCGTTCCTGCCTTCGAGCGGGCAGTCGCTGTGGGACATCAACATTCCGGCCAACACCGCGCGCTATCTCGGCATGGCCGGCGACGCCGGCGGCATGACGATCGCGCCCCCGCCGGCGTCCTTCTGGAATCTGAACGCCGCCGACGTACCGGCCTATGAGCGGCTTTCAGGGCCGCATCCGCTCGCCTGCATGACAGAGCGGCTGAAACTTTCCGGCGCACATACGGCGGTGAAGAAAAAGTTTTATGTCTGGGCGACGGAGCTTGGCCGGCCGAGCCCGTTCAAGCCGTTTTATGAGCAATGCAATGGCGATCCCGACTGGGAGACCTATGCGCTGCCATGCGGGCACGACGTGATGATGGATCTGCCGGAAGAGACGACGCGGATTTTGCTAAGGGCGGCCGAACAGTAGCAGCCAATTCCCCCTCTTCCTCATGGCCGGGCTTGACCCGGCCATCCAGAGCAATGCGGCACGGCCGTCTGGATGCGCGGGTCAAGCCCGCGCATGAGGGGACAGAATTGTTCGGTCTAGTCTAAGCGCTCTTCTTGTTCTGGCGATTGTTCACCAGATCGTCCACGACCGCCGGGTCCGCGAGGGTCGTGGTGTCGCCGAGATTGGAGAAGTCGTCCTCGGCGATCTTGCGCAGGATGCGGCGCATGATCTTGCCCGAGCGCGTCTTCGGCAGGCCGGGCGCGAACTGGATCAGGTCGGGCTGGGCGATGGCGCCGATTTCCTTGCGCACCCAGCCGACGAGCTCTTTCCGCAGGTCCTCGCTCGCCGTTTCGCCCGCCATGAGCGTGACATACGCATAGATGCCCTGGCCCTTGATGTTGTGCGGATAGCCGACGACGGCGGCTTCCGACACCTTG
>JAICQA010000434.1 GCA_025929595.1 Xanthobacteraceae bacterium | reverse complement strand
TTCTGCTCGACACCATGCAGGACGGCCAGACGCATCCGCTGCGCGTCAGCATCTTCAGCGAAAAAGGCCATGAGGCCACCGTCGCGCTCGGCGACAACGGCCGCTACGTCTCCGTCGAGGAGCCGCGCGAAATGGATGTGGCCGGCGCCGGTGCCGACGAGAGCGAAGAAGGGCCCGGCATACGGCTCTACCAGAGCATTTACGAGACCGCGCTGCGCAACGAAATTCCGCGGCCGATGATCGAGAACATCATCCGCACGTTCTCGTTCGACGTCGACCTGCACCGCCGCGTGCGGCCGGGCGACTCCTTCGAGGTGCTTTATGCGGGCGACGAATCGGGCGGCGACGACGTGCTCTATGCCGCGCTCGTCTTCGGCCAGGAGTCGCGCCGCTACTATCGCTTCCTGACCGACGACGACGGAATCATCGACTACTATGACGAAGCCGGAAAGAGCGCGAAGAAATTCCTTGTCCGCAAGCCGATGAGCGGCGGCGTCTTCCGCTCCGGCTTCGGCCCGCGCAAGCACCCGATCCTCGGCTATACGCGCATGCACACCGGCGTCGACTGGGCCGAATCCACCGGCGCCCCGATCTTCGCGGCCGGCAATGGCACCGTGTTGAAGGCAGAGCGCGACCGCGGCGGTTACGGCCTGCGCGTCGAGATCCAGCATCTCAACGGTTATGTGACGGCCTACTCGCATTTGTCGGGCTTCGCGCGCGGCATCACGGGCGGCACCAAGGTTCGCCAGGGCCAGGTGATCGGCTATGTCGGCAACACTGGCCTCTCGACCGGCCCGCACCTGCACTACGAAGTGATGATCAACGGCAACTTCGTCGACCCGATGCGTATCCGCCTGCCGCGCGGCCGCGAGCTTGACGGAAAATTCCTGCGCGACTTCGAGACGGAGCGCGCCCGCATCGACAGCATCATCGAACGCGGCGCCGCCATGCCGCGCGTGGCGACGAACTGACCGATTTATTCTCGTTAGAGAATAAAATCGGTCGTCCCGTGCGCGGCACAGCACGTAGCGAAGCGGAGTGACGCGCCGCAGGCCCGGGATCGCTTTCAACGATTCTGAGAACGGTCCCGGCTCTCGCCGCGCTGGCGCGCGGCTTGGCCGGGACGACGACGGAAATCACGCCGCCTTCGCGGCCTTGCCGTTGACTGTGAAACTGAGCGCGCCGCCGGTCGCGGCCACGCGCACCTTGTCGCCATCCTTGATCTCGCCAGCGAGCAGTTTCTCCGCCAGCGGATCCTGCAGCGATTTCTGGATGACGCGCTTGAGCGGCCGCGCGCCGAAGGCCGGCTCATAGCCCTTTTCCGCGAGCCACGCGCGCGCATCCTTGGTGAGCTCGATCTCGATCTTGCGCTCGTCCAAGAGCTTCTGGAGACGCGCAACCTGGATATCGACGATCGCGCCCATCTGCTCGCGCTTGAGCCGGTGGAACAGGATGATCTCGTCGACGCGATTCAGGAATTCGGGCCGGAAACTCGCCCGCACCACGTCCATCACCTGCCCGCGCACGACGTCGACGTCCTGATCCTCGCCCAGCGAAACCAGATACTCCGAGCCGAGATTGGAGGTCATGACGATCAGCGTGTTGCGGAAATCGACCGTCCGTCCCTGCCCGTCCGTCAGCCGCCCGTCGTCGAGCACTTGCAAGAGCACGTTGAAGACATCCGGGTGCGCCTTTTCGATTTCATCGAACAGGATCACCTGATAAGGCCGCCGCCGCACCGCTTCGGTGAGCGCGCCGCCCTCGTCATAGCCGACATAGCCCGGAGGCGCGCCGATCAGCCGGGCGACCGAATGCTTCTCCATGTATTCCGACATATCGAGCCGGATCATGGCGGTTTCGTCGTCGAACAGGAACTCGGCCAGCGCCTTGGTCAGCTCGGTCTTGCCGACACCGGTCGGGCCTAGGAACAGGAACGAGCCGATC